>JAJEBJ010000092.1 GCA_022822575.1 Alphaproteobacteria bacterium
CTGGAGAACGTCGCCCTGTGGCACGAGCGCGACATCTCCCATTCCGCGGTGGAACGCAACATTTGCCCCGACGCCACGACCGCCCTCGACTTTGCCCTCCACCGCCTCGCCGGTGTCGTCGACGGCCTCGTGGTCCATGCCGCGCGCATGCGCGACAATCTCGAGGCAACGCGCGGTCTCGTCTTCAGCCAGCGGGTCCTGCTGGCCCTCGTCGACAAGGGCATTGGCCGCGAGAGGGCTTACGCCATGGTGCAGCGCCACGCCCTCGCCGCCTGGGAGGGGGGCGACGACTTCAGGACCAGGCTGCAGGGCGATGCGGCCGTCACGGACGTTCTCGGATCAGGTGACCTCGACGGTCTCTTCGACTACCGCTTCTTCACGCGGCACGCCCACGCCATCATCGAACGGGCACTGACGCCTTGACGTGACCGGGGCCCTCATTCGGGCCTATTCGGAGCGGACCTGGGCTTCGGCTTCGCGTTCGAGGGTCTTGAGGCGTGCCCTCACCTTGTGCTCGTCGATGTCGAGGCCCGCTTCGCTGATGTCTGCCATCACCTTTTCGACCACGTCGTCGTCACCGGGACGCTCGAAATCAGCCTCGATGACCTCCCGGGCATAGGATTCGGCACTCTCGCCGCTGCGGCCGAGCTCGCCGGCAAGCCACAGCCCGAACAACTTGTTGCGCCGTGCCGTCACCCTGAACCTGAAGTCCTGGTCACGGGCGAACTTGCGTTCCTCACCCTTCTCGCGATCGTCAAACAGTGCCATGGCAACCTTCCTTACCGACTGTGCGTGGTGTGGGGCCGGAACTATAAGCACATTCGGGGGTGCTGTCTCCCTTCCTTGCCCGACGTCCGCACCCTGGATTTCCACCGGGTTGTATCAGGATGTGACGGATGATCCCTCCTGTGGACACAGCCCATTGTGTTGAAGAGGCAGCGCCTATAGGGTAGGAAACGGTTCGTCACGGCACACATCAGGTACGGGAACCATCGCATGGCTCGTCGCAGGTGTGTTTACGAAGGCAGGGAAAAGGACCTCTTCGAAGGACCGGGCCCGGGCCTCCTCGTCCAGCACTTCAAGGATGCCGCCTGGGTCCGCCGATCCAGGAAGGTCGGCGTGATCGACGGCAAGGGTGTCATCAACAACCGCATCAGCGCGTACCTGATGACACGCCTGACGGAGATCCGCGTACCGACGAATTTCGTGCGCTGCCTCAACATGAGGGAGCAGCTCATCCACGAGGTCGAGGTGCTGCCTGTCGAGGTGGTGGTGCGCAACATCGCCGCCGGAGAATTCGCCGAGAAGTTCTCCCTCACGGAAGGGACCGTACTGCCGCGTTCCATCATCGAGTTCTATCTTCGATCCGATGACATCGCGGACCCCCTGGTGAGCGAGGAGCACATGACCGCCTTCGGCTGGGCCTCCACCCACGACATCGACGACATGGTGCACCTCTCCATGCGGGTCAACGATTTCATGACCGGGCTCTTCACAGGCGTCGGTATCCGGCTCGTCGATTTCAGCCTGACTTTCGGTCGCCTCTACCACGAGGACGACATGCGCCTCGTGGTCGCCGACGAAATCAGTCCGGACCGGTGCCGTCTGTGGGATGCGCGGACCAACGAACCGATGGACAAGGACCGCTTCGCCCGTGATCTCGACAATGTCGTCGAGGGCTACCGCGAAGTGGCGACACGCCTGGGGATTCTCTCCGAACTCAACAATCTCTCCGAGGCGCCGGGACGTTGAAGGCCCGCGTACACGTCACCCTCAAGGACGGTGTTCTCGATCCCCAGGGCAAGGCCATCCACCGGGCCCTGGAAACCCTGGGATTTGCCGGCGTCAGGGACGCCCGCCAGGGCAAGGTCATCGATCTCGAACTCGATGGCGCCGACGAGTCCGACGCCAAAGAGCAGGTGGACCGCATGTGCCGGCAGCTTCTCGCCAACACGGTGATCGAAGACTACACCATTGAGTTCGTCTGACGTGATCATGGCTCAGGCGGGCCAACACGGCGGCCGGCATCCCCGGTCTGGCGCGGGACCGGACCGGTGAAGGCCGCTGTCGTCCTGTTTCCGGGCACCAACCGCGAAACCGACATGGCTGATGCGCTGCGCCGCGCCGGCGCCGACGTCGTCATCGCCTGGCATCGCGACCCAGAGCTTCCCGCAGCCGATCTCGTCGTGCTCCCGGGGGGCTTTTCCCACGGTGACTACCTGCGCTGCGGCGCCATGGCGGCGCGCGCGCCCGTCATGGCTGACGTCGTCCGGAGCGCCGGAAGGGGCGTTCCGGTTCTCGGCGTGTGCAACGGGTTCCAGGTTCTCATCGAGGCCGGCCTCCTGCCCGGTGCGCTTTTGAAGAATGCCGGACTGCGATTCGTGTGCCGGACCGTTCACCTGCGCCTCGAAAGGCGCTGTCGCCTGAGCGGACACCTCGAAGCAGGCGACATCATCCGTGTTCCGGTGGCCCACGGTGACGGCAACTACTTTGCCGACCAAGATCTCGCCGCCAGACTCGAGGATGAGGACCGCATCGTCTTCCGCTATGTCCCGGATGGCCGCGGAGACGGCAACCCCAATGGGAGCACCCGCGACATTGCCGGGATCATCAACCAGGCCGGCAATGTCCTGGGAATGATGCCGCACCCCGAGGATGCCACCGGACCCCGCCAGCAGAGCCGGGACGCCCTGCCCTTCTTCGAGGGCATTGTCGACAGCCTGTCATGAATGCAGTCCTTCCCGAGATCGCGGCACGGCACGGATTCACGGCCGACGAGTACGCGAGGATCCTGGACCACATGGGACGCGAGCCCAATCTGACGGAGCTCGGCATCTTCTCGGCCATGTGGAGCGAGCACTGCTCCTACAAGTCGAGCCGGCGCTGGCTCAAGGCCCTCGCCTCGAACGCGCCATGGGTGATCTGCGGGCCCGGAGAAAACGCCGGGGTCGTCGACATCGGCGACGGTCTCGCCGCCGTCTTCAAGATGGAAAGCCACAATCACCCGAGTTTCATCGAACCCTACCAGGGCGCGGCGACCGGCGTCGGTGGCATCATGCGCGATGTCTTCACCATGGGCGCCAGGCCGGTTGCCCTTCTCGACGTGCTGCGCTTCGGCAGTCCGTCGCATCCGCGCACCCGCCACCTCGTGTCGGGTGTGGTGAGCGGGATCGGCAGTTACGGCAACTGCACGGGCGTGCCCACGGTGGGCGGCCAGACCACCTTCCACGCCAGTTGCAACGGCAACAATCTCGTCAACGCGATGTGTGTGGGCATCGCTCCGGCGGACCGCATCTTCTACGCCGCGGCCAGCAAGCCCGGCGCTCCCGTCCTCTATGTCGGCTCGAAGACCGGACGCGACGGCATCCACGGCGCCAGCATGGCGTCGACCGGATTCGATGACGAGGCCGAAGCGAAGAGACCGACCGTCCAGGTCGGCGATCCCTTCACCGAGAAACTCCTCCTCGAAGCGTGCCTCGAACTCATGGAGTCGGAATCGATCATCGCCATCCAGGACATGGGGGCTGCCGGACTGACATCGTCTGCCGTGGAAATGGCTGCCCGGGGCGGGACAGGCATCGACCTCGATCTCGACGCCGTGCCGCAGCGCGAGACCGGCATGACGGCCTACGAGATGATGCTCTCGGAGAGCCAGGAGCGCATGCTGATGGTGATCCACGAGCATGCCCTGGAGCATGCCCATGCGATTTTCGCGAAGTGGGACCTCGACTGTGTGCAAATCGGCCGCATCACGACAACCGGACGTCTCGTGGTCGCCATGAACGGCCGTGTGGAGGCCGATATCGCCATCGGCCCCCTGGCTCATGAGGCGCCGGTCTACGAGCGCCCCTGGGTCCTTCCCGAACCGCGTCAACCGCTCGATGTCCCCGCCTCCCCGGTCACGGTGGAGGCGGCGCTCCTCACCCTTGCCGGATGCCCGGACCTCGCTTCGAGGCGCTGGATCTGGGAACAGTACGATCACCTGGTC
>JAJEBJ010000330.1 GCA_022822575.1 Alphaproteobacteria bacterium
CCTGGAACTGGTGTGGAGTCGATCGTGACGCGCCCCAGGTCATCAAGGACGAGGCGCGGGTCGACTTCACGCGCATACAGTCGGTGAGTGGTATCGCCGCACAGGATGACACGGAGAACTTCGAGCAGGTGACCGAAGCCACGCGCGGGGTGGTTGGTCAGCGGCTGGACTTCAATTACCAGATGAATGTCGGACAGGACTTGCTGAAAGGCCCCCCGGGGTGTCCGGGCCGGTTCTCTCCCTACATCTCCGAGACCAACCAGCTGAACTTCTATCGACACTGGGTGGAGCTCATGGATTCGCCCTGGTCCGGACGGTCACATGGTCGACGCCGAGCTGCAGCATCGCGTTGAGCAGTTCCTCTACCGCGAAGTGCGGCTGTTGAGCGAACTGCGTTTCGAGGAATGGCTCGATCTCTTCACCGACGATGCGCGGTACTGGATGCCGGCACGCGAGACCGTCGCCGGACAGCCCGACGCCGTTGCCAGGGATGGCGAGATGGCGTTTTTCGATGACGACAAGGATTTCATGTCGGCCCGCATCGAACGCCTGCGGTCATCGCTCGCGCATGCGGAACAGCCACCGTCGCGGATGCGCTACGTCATCTCGAATGTCGAGATCGACGAAATGGACTGCGGCACACTCGACGTTCGGTGCAACCTGATCGCCTACCAGTCACGTCTGGAGCGCACCGAGGTCATGTATGTCGGCCGGCGCGAGGACCGCTTGCGGCCCGAAGGAACCTCGTGGCGCATCGCCCTGCGCAAGGTCATTCTCGACCAGACCTTGGTACCGAGAACCATGTCGACGTTCTTCTAGAGCCGTTTCGCACCAGTCGTCCGGATTTCCACATGGAGGTACGTCATGCCCCGCGATCCTCGTTTTGACATCCTCTTCGAGACCGTGAGGATCGGGCCGGTCACCGCACGAAACCGGTTCTTCCAGGTACCCCATTGCAGCGGCATGGGCCACCTGTTGCCGCGTACCGATGCCGCCATGCGCGCCATGAAGGCGCAAGGCGGATGGGCTGTAGTGTGCACGGAACAATGTTCGTTTCATCCGCATGCAGAGGCCGCTCCCGCTCCCGAATCGAGACTCTGGGACGGCGAAGACGTGGCCCGGATGAGACACTGGACCGATGCCGTGCACGCACATGACGCACTCGCAGGTATAGAACTGGTCAGCAACGGCTCGTCCACACCCAACTACTACAGTCGCGAGATTCCTCTCGGACCATCGCACACGCCAGTGACCCACAGCCACGATCCGGTGCAGGCCCGGGCCATGGACCTCGATGACATGCGCGAGTTCCGTCGCTGGCACAGGGACGCCGTACTGCGCTCACGAGATGCCGGTTTCGATCTCGTTTACCTCTATTGCGCCCACGACATCGCGATGCCGATGGACTATGTCACGCGCCGCCGCAACCGTCGAACCGACAGCTACGGCGGAAGCCTCGAAAATCGAGTCCGACTATTGCGCGAGCTGCTTGAAGACACCGTCGATGCGGTGGGTGGTCAGATGGCAGTCGCCCTGCGCTTCGCCACCGATGAGCTGCTTGGAAAGGACGGTATCACCTGGGAGGACGAAGGCTGCAGGGTCATCGAGATGCTGGCCGATCTGCCCGACCTCTGGGACGTCAACGTCAGCGACTGGACACACGACTCCGTGACCTCCCGCTTCAGTTCCGAGAATTTCCAGGAACCGTACGTCTCGTTCGTCAAGGGCATGGTGAAGAAGCCTGTCGTCTGTGTCGGCCGCTTCACGTCGCCCGAGACCATGCTGTCGCTGATCACGCGAGGTGTATCCGATTTCGTCGGCTGCGCGCGCCCATCGATTGCCGATCCCTTCATCCCGCAGAAGATTGACGAAGGGCGCCTGGACGACATCCGCGAGTACATCGGCTGCAACGTCTGCGTGACCGGCCAACGCAAGAAGACTCCGATGCGCTGCACCCAGAATCCCACGGTCGGCGAGGAATGGCGTCGCGGGTGGCATCCCGAGAGGATCGAACCGAAAGGATCGGACTCGTCCATCCTGGTGGTTGGCGCCGGGCCAGCGGGCCTGGAGTGCGCCCTGGCGCTCGGACAGCGCGGCTACAACGTGGCACTCGCAGAGGCCCGACGCGAACCGGGCGGACGCGTAACCGATGAGGCAGCGATGCCCGGATTTTCGGAGTGGGCGCGCGTGAGGGACTACCGAACCTACCAGATCGGCAAGCTGCATCAGACTGTCGAGGTCTTTCGGGAAAGCGAGATGACGCCTGCAACAATCCTGGAATCGGGCTATCGACATGTCGCGATCGCCACGGGCTCATCCTGGCGCAAGGACGGGATCGGGCGTGCAAACACGGCGGGGCCGATCCCCGGCAGCGATGGAGACCATGTCCTGACCCCCGACAGCATCTTCCGCGGCATGACTCCCGTGTCGCCGGTCGTGGTGTTCGACGATGACCACTACTACATGGGAGGCGCATTGGCCGAGCAGTTTCACAGTGCCGGCCTCGAGGTCATTCTCGTGACACCCGCGCCTGTCGTTTCATCCTGGACCGTGGACGCACTTGAGCAGAACACCATCCAGTCGCGGCTTGTGGCAATGGGGGTCCGCATCGTGACCGGCCATAACCTCGCGCGCGTCGACGCCGATGCCGTCGAGGTCGACGGCGTCTATGGAGAGGGAACACAGACCATTGCGTGTGCCACGGTCGTGATGGTGACCTCCCGCCTGCCGAACGACAGCCTCTACCACGACCTCCGGACATCGCCGGAGAGACTTGCCGGGGCTGGCATCCTGTCGGTCCGGCGGATTGGCGATGCGCTGGCCCCCGGACTGATTGCAGCCGCCGTCTGGAGCGGCCATCGCTATGCGCGCGAACTCGACGCCCCACCGCCGGGCGACGTGCCGTTCAGGCGCGAACTCGTCGTTGTCTGACTTGAGCATGATCGACATGAGCTCATGCCGGGCAGCATGGAAAGACGTCATCAAGCCCGCCAAGGCACGGCCGCGATGCCTCGGATCACAACCAGGAATCGGGCTCCGCACTGCCTTTGGGGACGACCCTTGATTCCCTGAACCGGATGCGCTCCCTCCTCGACTGTCGTCCGCGGGTCAGGCGATTGCTCTCCAGCCGATCCGCTGACAACGGCCACCCGAACATCTGAGGACTCCACGGCTGCACCGGGACCGAGACGGGGCGTGACGGTGTCAGGGAAAGGCCGGACACGCCACGTCACGGACGACGATTGCGGTCCGGTCGCCTGCCGCATCTCCTAGGCACGTTGACGGTCCGCCAGAACAGGGGGAACAGCAGAAGCTTTGAATCTGATTGACTGGTCAGTCAGAGTTCATGGACAGGAAGGTTGTGTGCTGATAGAATCGACGTGTCGATTCGACGGAGGGGAGGAAATCCGGTCATGTTCACGAGACTCCGGAGTGCATTGGCCGCCGTGGTGGCCGTCCTGGCAGCATGCGCGATGCCTTCAATCGGCCATTCGGAAATCTTGACCTACACCTTTCCGGTGTGCGGAGCGCCCAACAGCTACGAGCCCGGCTGGGTGCCCAACGGCGATCCCATGGTCAATGGCGAGATGACGCTGACCATTGATGCGGAACAAGGGCTTCTGTCACTGAAACCGTCACAGGAACTTCTCGACAGCATCCGCTATCCCACCATTCATGCGCATCTCTACGACCTGCAACATCGATACAGCAACTCAGATCTCGGCCAGTCCACCATCTGCTGGGCCTACTACAACACCGAAGGCTCACGGGGCGGAACCTGCGCCCATGACGACTATGACTGCCAGTCCCTGACCGGCGTGACCGACTGGCCCTGGGACGCCTATGGCTACTACGTCGAATGGTACAGGGACTACATCAGGACGGTCGCCTCGGAAAACGCCGACGGCTGGTGGCTGATGCTGCACTTCGCCGGCGGCCACTTCGCGACCGACGAGAACGGCCGCCTGATCGAGTGGGACGGCTCGCCCTTCATGGAATCGTCCTTCTACGGCCTCAACCAGATCCGAACCGACTGCAACGGGCGGGTCGGCCGCACGCTCGACAACCGCGACTTCGGCCATGGCGACAGATGCAACAAGATGCTCGAGGGCGTGTTGGCCGACGACTACTTCCTCGACGCCAACGGAATCGCCTGGGTCGACGAAAACGGCGCCCTCACCGAAGAGGCCATCGCGATGGGCTATGATCTCGAGACAGAGTATCTCTTCTTCAACTACCGTGACAACGGACAGTCCGATCGCTGGGGCGGCCCCGATGGCGGTGCGGGCGGCTTCCTGACCGGCGACAAGGAGGGACGTTGCCTCGCATGGCCAGCGGAATCCTATGGCGAGCCGCCGGATCCCGACGATGACATGGAAAGCGCACAACTCATCGCGCAGTAGGCCGCTGAACTGGCCAGTCTCCATCGCGGGCAGGCGCCGTGACGGTGAACACGACCTGTCAGCCGATCGTGATGATGCTGGGCCCGCCTGCTGACCTCGGCCAGCACGGGGATTGCAGGCCTGCCATCCACAAGAAGGGAGAACGCAACATGATTGCAAGGCAAAGACCCGGACATGCAATGCTGGCTGCCCTGCTGTTTGTTGCCACTACGTCATCCGCAACGGTCGCCCTCGCCCAGGACGATGACCTGGTGCCGGAGGGAGCGACACCCTTCACCCGCAGCGAGCTCTACACATATCTCGCCGGCAACACCCAGGTCTGGGATCCGAACGGCGGGGCCTACTATGCACAGGACGGAACCCTCCAGACCCTGTGGGACGGCGAGCGCGACAGCGGGACATGGTCGACCACGGAGGACGGTGAACTGTGCTGGCACATTTACAATTGGGGTGAACTCCCCTGCGAGGCCTACTATCACAACGCCGGCGCCGTCATCTATGTCTACCAGGGCGACATGGGGGCCGCCCCCGAGCTACAGCAAGGCAACACCCTGGATTACCTGCAGGGCGGTGTCGAAGCGCCGGAATCCGCCGAAGACATTGATCCGAACTTTGCCCTGGACCTCTTCACGCCGGAGGAGACTCGCGCACTGGTTTCGGACAGGACCGCAATCCTCGATGCCGACGCCGGTGGCGCGGTCTACCATGCGCCCGATTTCACCCTGACGACCGTGTGGAACGGCGTTCACCAGACCGGCAACTGGAGTATCGACGACGATGGCGGAGTCTGCTGGCACGTCGTCGCCTGGGGTGAGGAGCCCTGCCGATACTACTTCTTCAAGGACGGCGTCCTCATGGTCCTTTACAAGGAACTGTCCTTCCGGGCTTCCGAGTTCGTGGAGGGCAACACAACAGGCGGTTCGTGATCCCGGCAGGAAGTGTAGCGCCTGTCGTCATCTGCCCCCAGACGACCTGAGTTCGCTCTTGGCACAGAGCCAGGGGAAGGATTCGTGGCGCCCTTCATCTGGTATCAGTGAGCATCTGCGCTTCGGCGACCACATTCTCCCGCGAAGCCAGATCCCCGGTGACACCGACGCCGGCATGACCTGCGTTACGCCCCGTCAGCGGCCGCTAAATCGGGGAGGTCTCCTCTCGCGTGCCGCGGCCATGCCTTCGCGGGCATCTTCGGTGGAAAAGCACGCCACCGTCTCGCGCTTGAGTCGTGCGGAATCGAGTGTGCCCCGCGAGATGTCCGTGATCGCCTTCGA
>JAJEBJ010000014.1 GCA_022822575.1 Alphaproteobacteria bacterium
ACGAAGGCGAGCCGGTGATCCGCGAGATCGGCAGGATTTCCACGCCCGGACGCAGGATCTATACCGGTGTCAGGGACATGCCCAGCGTCTATGGCGGTCTGGGCATCACCATCATGTCAACGCCCAAGGGCGTGATGACAGACGACGAGGCACGGGCGGCCAATGTAGGCGGCGAAGTGCTCTGCCGCATCTTCTGACGCCAGCGCTGGCGAGGAGAGGTAAACCATGTCCCGCATCGGAAAGAATGCGATCGCCGTGCCCGAGGGAGTCGCCGTCACCGTTGGCGAGTCCTCGATCGAGGTCTCCGGAGCGAAAGGGTCGCTCACGCAGTCCTTCCTTCCCGAGGTGTCGGTAGCCCTGGAAGGGGACGTGCTGACGGTGACACCGAATTCGTCATCGCGCCAGGCAACGGCCCTGTGGGGCACGACGCGCTCCAACATCCAGTCCATGGTGACCGGGGTCACCTCGGGATTCCGCCGCACTCTCGAACTCCAGGGCGTCGGCTACCGGGCACAGATGCAGGAAGGGACGCTGCGACTCCAGGTCGGCTACAGTCACGACATCGAGGTTCCGGTGCCTGATGGCCTTGCCGTCGAGTGTCCGAACCAGCAGGAGATCGTCATCAGCGGCATCGACAAGCAACGCGTCGGCCAGCTTGCCTCCGAAATCAGGCGTCTGCGGCCACCGGAGCCTTACAAGGGCAAGGGAATCCGCTACGGCGGCGAGGTCGTGTTGCGCAAGGAAGGCAAGAAGAAGTAGGGGCGACCATGAAGACGGCAAGAGAACTCCAGGCGCGCCGCCGGGCGCGCACACGTCTGAAGCTGAAGGCACGGGCAGCCGGTCAGCCGCGGCTCTCTGTCTTCCGCTCGTCACGGAACATCTATGCGCAGATCATCGAGGACGGCGCCGGGGTCACCCTGGCTTCGGCATCCAGCATCGACAGCGGGATCAAGGACGAGGTTGCGAACGGCGCCACCATCGAGGCGGCGTCCCGTATCGGCAAGGTCATTGCCGAGCGCGCCATCGCCGCCGGTATCACCGAGGTGGTCTTTGACAGGGGAGGTTACCGTTATCACGGCCGCGTCAAGGCGCTCGCCGATGCCGCCCGCGAGGGCGGTCTCAAACTGTAGAACGTGCTCTTGGAAGGGATAGGGGATGGCATCATCGGGTCGTGAACGAGGCGGCGGACGCCGCGGCGGCGGTGACAACCGGGAAGGAAGCGAGTTTCTCGAGAAGCTCGTCAGCATCAACCGCGTCGCCAAGGTCGTCAAGGGCGGCCGACGGTTCGGGTTTGCAGCGCTCGTGGTGGTCGGTGACCAGAAGGGCCGCGCCGGTCATGGCGCCGGCAAGGCGCGTGAAGTGCCCGAGGCCATCCGCAAGGCGACCGAACAGGCACGCCGCAACATGGTCCGGGTGCCATTGCGGGAAGGGCGCACCCTGCATCATGACGTGACGGGGCGTTATGGCGCCGGTCGCGTGGTCCTGCGTTCCGCGCCGCCGGGCACCGGTGTCATTGCCGGTGGTCCGATGCGCGCCGTCTTCGAGGCGCTGGGCGCCCAGGATGTCGTCTGCAAGTCGACCGGCAGCGCCAATCCCCACAACATGGTCAAGGCGACCTTCGATGCGCTGGCGCGGACGATGTCGCCACGCCAGGTGGCTGCCAAGCGCAACAAGTCGAACCGCCTGATCCAGGATTCGAGGACCTGATGGAAGAAGCAAGGACCGGGCGCATCAGGGTCACGCAGACCGGCAGCCCCATCGGCCGTCCGGCGGACCAGCGCCAGACACTCGTCGGCCTGGGCCTGGGGCGCATGTCGAGAACACGCATCCTCGAGGACACGCCGGCTGTGCGCGGCATGCTGAGAAAGGTGCATCACCTTGTGGACTGGGAAGAGATCGGCGGGGACTCCAGCTCATGAAACTCAACGAGATCCGTGACAATCACGGCGCCACCCATGCGCGCAAACGCCGCGGGCGTGGTATCGGCTCCGGTCTGGGCAAGACAGGCGGACGTGGCCACAAGGGTCAGAAATCACGCTCCGGTGTCGCTCTTGCCACCTTCGAGGGTGGCCAGATGCCGATCTATCGGCGCCTTCCCATGCGCGGGTTCACCAACCCGTCGCGCAAGCGTTACGTCGAGGTGACGCTGGAGCGCCTGCAGCGGGCCATCGATTCCGGCAGGCTCGACGCCAGCGAGGCCATGACCGGCGAGACCCTGCGTGAGGCCGGCGTCATCAGGCGGCTTCGCGACGGTGTCAGTCTCCTTGGCTCGGGCAATCTTGCGGCACGCATCGAGATCACGGTCGCCCGGGTCACGAAGTCGGCACGCCGGCAGATCGAGGATCAGGGTGGTACCGTCAACGTGACCGCCGGCTGACGACCAGGGACATGGCAACCCGCCAGGACCAGTTCGCCGGCCAGCTCAATCTCGGGGCACTCGGCAAGGCGACGGAACTCAGGAAACGCCTCTGGTTTACCTTGGGCGCGCTGGTGGTCTATCGCCTGGGCACCTACATCCCCATTCCCGGGGTCGATCCCTCGATCCTGGGCGACATCTTCCAGCAGCAGGCCGGCGGCATCCTGTCGATGTTCAACATGTTTGCCGGTGGCGCCCTGGAACGCATGACGATCTTCGCGCTCAACGTCATGCCCTATATCTCCGCCGCGATCATCATGCAGCTGATGACGGCGGTCTCGCCGCGTCTCGACCAGCTCAAGAAGGAAGGTGAGGCGGGGCGCAAGACGATGAACCAGTACACCCGCTACCTGACGGTGGCCCTGTGCATCGTCCAGGGCTACGGCATCGCCGTCGGTCTCGAGGCGATGGCGGGAAGTCAGGGCTCGGCGGTCATGGAACCCGGTCTCTTCTTCCGATTCACCACGGTCGTGACCCTGCTGGGCGGCACCATGTTCCTGCTGTGGCTTGGCGAACAGGTGACCCAGAGGGGAGTCGGCAACGGTGTCTCCCTCATCATATTCGCCGGTATCGTCGCCAGCTTCCCGGGTGCTATCGCCCAGCTGCTGGAGCTGGGCCGGGTCGGCTCCCTTTCCGCGTTCACGATCATGGCGATCTTCGTCGGTGCCGGCCTGATCATCTACTGGATCGTGTGGATGGAGCGGGCCCAGAGACGCATCGTCGTGCAGTATCCCAAACGCCAGGTCGGCAACCGCATGTTCGGTGGCGAGAGTTCATACCTCCCCCTCAAGCTCAACACCGCCGGCGTCATTCCCCCCATCTTTGCCAGTTCCATCCTTCTGATGCCCGCGACCTTTGCCAGCTTCTCGGCAGTGGGGAGCGGTTCGAGCTGCTGACGGAGATCACCAGGCTGCTGGGCC
>JAJEBJ010000480.1 GCA_022822575.1 Alphaproteobacteria bacterium
ATCATGCGTTGCGACGTGATCGCACAGGGAGTGGTCGATGCGGCGCGCGAACTCGACCTCGAGGTGCCTGTCATTGTCCGCCTCGAAGGCACGAACGTGGACGAGGGAAAGGCGATCCTCGAGCAGTCGGGGATGGCGATCATTCCGGCCGACGACCTTGGCGACGCCGCGGCCAGGGCCGTGGCGGCCATCGGCGGAGGCGGATGATGGCCGTTCTTGTCGATCACGCGACCAGAGTCCTTGTCCAGGGATTTACCGGCAAGACGGCAACGTTCCATTCGGAACAGGCAATCGCCTATGGCACGACCGTCGTCGGAGGTGTCACGCCCGGGAGGGGCGGAGCACACCATCTGGGTCGTCCGGTGTTCGACACCGTGGCGGACTGTGTCGAGGCGACAGGAGCGAACGCGTCGGTGATCTACGTCCCGCCGCCCTTCGCTGCCGACGCCATCCTCGAGGCCGTCGATGCCGGCGTACCCCTCATTGTAGCCATCACGGAAGGCATTCCGGTGCTCGACATGGTGAGGGTGCGCCGTGTCCTTGAAGGCTCGTCATCCCGCCTCATCGGGCCCAACTGTCCTGGCGTCATCACACCAGGGGAATGCAAGATCGGCATCATGCCCGGGCACATACACAGGAGGGGCCGGGTCGGCATCGTGTCGCGTTCGGGCACGCTCACCTATGAAGGCGTCCACCAGACCACCATGGCGGGATTGGGCCAGACCACCTGCATCGGCATAGGTGGCGATCCCGTCAACGGGACGAACTTCATCGACTGTCTCGAGATGTTTCTGGGTGACGACGAGACCGAAGGCATTATCATGATCGGCGAGATCGGCGGGTCGGCCGAGGAAGAGGCGGCCGACTTCATGGCACACGAGAAACGCCGCAAGCCGGTGACCGGGTTCATTGCCGGCATGACAGCTCCGCCCGGACGCCGTATGGGCCATGCCGGGGCGATCATCTCCGGTGGCAAGGGCGGTGCGGCCGACAAGGTCGAGGCCATGAGGCATGCGGGATTCCACATCGCCGACTCACCCGCGAGCCTGGGAACGACCATGCTGGCCGCGATGAAAGACTGAAGGAGGCTGCCCCGCCATCGGGCCGCATGACACCATGGACGAACATACGGACGACGTATCCTACCTCTACGGACACAACACGAACTACATCGAGGATCTCTACGCACGGTATGCCACCGACCGGGCTCTGGTCAGTGAGGCCTGGCGGGAGATCTTCGATGATCTGGCGAGCGACGAAACGGCCACGCGTTCGGAACTGTCGATTACCCGTGGCAACCATGGCGTGGCCGATCATCACAACGGCGGGCAGGAGTCGCCAGTTGCGGTTCCATTGCCTGCCGGGGCACCGCCACCGCCGGGAAGCCGGGAATCGGTAGCCGAGTTCGCTCTCGCCCGCGACAGCATCCGCATTCTGATGATGATCCGCGCCTATCGCGTGCGCGGGCATCTGGCGGCCGACCTCGATCCCCTCGGACTCGACAGCGACCGCTATCATCCCGAACTCGACCCCCGTACCTACGGCTTTATCGAGCAGGACTATGGCCGTGAGTTCTTCGTTGACGGTGTTCTCGGACTGCAGCGGGCGACCCTTGAACAGATCCTTGATGTCGTGCGTCGGACCTACTGCGGCACCATCGGCGTGGAGTTCATGCACGTGCAGAGTGCGGAGGAAAAGTCCTGGATCCAGCGCAAGTTCGAGGGGTCACGCAGCGATGCCGATCTCGATTCGGAAGAGAAGAAGAGGGTGCTCTCGGAGATCACCCGGGCCGAGGGTTTCGAGAAGTTTCTCAACATCAAGTACCCGGGCGCCAAGAGATTCTCCCTCGAAGGCGCCGAGAGCACCATTGCCGCCATGGAGACCATCATCCGCGGCGCTGCCCATCTGGGCGTCGAGGAGATCGTTCTCGGTATGCCTCACCGCGGTCGCCTCAATGTCCTCACCAATGTCATGGGGAAACCGTACGCCCAGGTCTTTTCGGAGTTTCACGGGGAGGCCGGGCATCCCGACGCCGTGCAGGGCGCCGGTGACGTCAAGTACCACCTCGGCACCTCCTCCGACCGGCAGGTCGCCGATGGCCGCGTCATTCACCTTTCGCTGACAGCCAATCCCTCCCACCTCGAGGCGGTCTGTCCCGTGGTGCAGGGGCGGGTGCGCGCCAAGCAATCCCTCGCCGATGACGACGACCGCAAGAAGGTCATGGGCCTGCTTCTGCACGGAGACGCGGCCTTCGCCGGCCAGGGCCTGGTCGCCGAGACGCTGGGCATGTCGGAACTGCGCGGGCACAAGACGGGTGGCACCATCCATCTCATCGTCAACAACCAGATCGGATTCACGACGAGCCCGAAGTTCTCGCGGTCGTCGCCCTATCCGAGCGACGTGGCCAAGATGGTGATGGCGCCGATCTTCCACGTGAACGGTGACGATCCCGAAGCTGTCGTCCACGTCGCCAAGCTGGCGGTCAAGTACCGTCAGGAATTCGGACGCGACATCGTCGTCGACATCTTCTGCTACCGCCGGCATGGCCACAACGAGGGGGACGAGCCGGCGTTCACGCAGCCGTTGATGTACGGACAGATCGCCAGGCAGGCAACCACACGTGAACTCTACGCCGAGAGGCTTGTATCTGAAGGGGCCATCGTACCGGCCGAGTCCGAGGCGATCAGCCGCAACTACTACCAGGTTCTGGACGATGCCCTGGAGGCCGCGGCGGGGTTCCGCACCAACAAGGTCGACTGGCTCGAAGGTGTCTGGTCGGGGATCGAGATCGCCGACAGGGATGGCGCACGACGTGGCAAGACAGCAGTGGCCGTGGACGACTTGCGCGACATCGGCCGGGCCATCTGCACGTTCCCCGAGACTCACAATGTTCACCGGAAACTCCGGCGCATCATCGACCAGCGCCGGGACGTGATCGAATCGGGCCGCAACATCGACTGGGCCACGGCCGAGGCACTGGCTTTCGGCACCCTGTGCTACGAGCGGGCCAACGTGCGGCTGTCGGGCCAGGATTGCGGCCGCGGCACCTTCAGCCAGCGCCATTCCGTCCTGGTGGACCAGGAGACCGAGGAGCGCTTCATCCCTCTCAATCACATCAGCGAGGATCAGGGCACCTTCGAGGTGATCGACAGCATGTTGTCGGAAGCGGCGATCCTCGGTTTCGAGTACGGATACAGTCTCGCAGACCCCAACACCCTGGTCCTGTGGGAGGCCCAGTTCGGCGACTTCTCGAATGGCGCCCAGGTGATCATCGACCAGTTTCTCTCGGCCGGAGAGAGCAAGTGGTTCCGCATGTCGGGACTCGTCATGCTGTTGCCCCATGGCTACGAGGGCCAGGGCCCGGAACACAGTTCCGCACGGCCCGAGCGCTATCTCCAGCTGGCCGCCGAAGACAACCTGCAGATTGCCAATTGCTCGACGCCGGCCTCCTACTTCCACGTCCTGCGCCGTCAGATGAAGCGCAAGTTCAGAAAGCCGATCGTCATCTTCACGCCGAAGTCCCTGTTGCGGCACCGGCGTTGCGTGTCGGATATCGAGGAGTTTTCCGGCGAGACGCAGTTCCACCGCATGCTCTGGGATCTCGATGACGCCAAACGGGGCCAGGATATCGACCGTCTCGTCCTGTGCACGGGCAAGGTCTACTACGACCTTCTCGAGAAGCGGGAAGAGCTTGGTCTCGCCAACACCACGCTGGCGCGGGTCGAACAGTTGTCGCCGTTTCCGCTCGACCTGATTCAGGAGGTTGTCGACACCTACCCCAAGGCCAAGGTCATCTGGTGCCAGGAAGAGCCACGCAACATGGGCGCCTGGACCTATGTTCGTGACAAGGTTGACCAGGCGATCGAGGCAGGACAACTGAAGATGCCCGCGCTCCGCTACGTCGGCCGGCCTGACGCCGCATCGCCGGCAACGGGTTACATCAGGGTTCATGAACGTGAGCAGGAGGCACTGGTGTGCAAGGCGCTCACAGGTTGACCGTCGCACGCTGCCCCTGAACTTAAGGAAGACCACGCCATGCCAGTCGACATCACGGTCCCGCAACTGGGAGAATCGGTCGCAGAGGCGACTGTCGCCACCTGGCTCAGACACAAGGGCGAGACGGTCAACAAGGACGAGCCATTGCTCGAACTCGAGACCGACAAGGCCACCATGGAGGTCTACGCGCCCGTCTCCGGCGTCATCACCGATGTTCTCCACGCGGAGGGCGCCGATGTCGCCGTCGGTGCCGTGGTGGGACGCATTACCGAAGGTGAAGGCGAGATTCGCACGGAGAAGGCGCCGGAAGCGAAACTGTCACCGGCCGTGCGCCGCGCGCTCGCCGAACACGGGCTTGATGCCGTGGATATCTCGGGAACCGGCAAGGACGGACGGCTGACCAAGGCCGACGTTCTGGAGCACGTCAGGCGTGTCGCCGAGTCCCCTCCGGCGACCGCCGCCGCGCTCTCGCCGCAGACCGTGCCGGATGCTCCGATTGCGCCCCCGCAGGCGTCGTCTGTCCCGCCGTCTCCTTCCGACCCGGAGGGACGCGAGGAACGGGTGCGCATGAACCGCCTGAGGAAGAGGATCGCCGAGAGGCTGAAGGCTGCGCAGAACACGGCGGCGATGCTGACGACCTTCAACGAGGCGGACATGACGGCCGTCATGGAGGCCCGGCGAACCTACCGGGATCTCTTCGAAAGGAAACACGGCGTGCGCCTCGGCTTCATGTCCTTCTTCGTGCACGCAGCGGTCCAGGCTCTCATGGAGGTCCCCGCCGTCAACGGCGAGATCGCCGGAGACGAGATCGTCTACAAGCACTACTACCATGTCGGCGTGGCGGTGAGTGCGCCCCAGGGTCTAGTCGTGCCGGTGCTGCGCGATGCCGACCGCATGTCTCTTGCCGATGACGAGAAGGCCGTCGCCGCTTTCGCCGCGAAGGCGCGCGACGGGAATCTCGTTCCAGATGATCTCACCGGCGGCACGTTCACCATCTCGAACGGCGGCATATTCGGTTCTCTCCTGTCGACCCCGATTCTCAATCCGCCGCAGTCGGCCATTCTCGGCATGCACAAGATCCAGGAGCGGCCCGTCGTCGTGGCGGGAGAGGTGGTTGCCAGACCCATGATGTACCTCGCACTCTCCTATGATCACCGCATCATTGACGGACGCGAAGCGGTGACCTTCCTTGTACGCATCAAGGAGGCCATTGAGGATCCGCAGCGCCTGTTGCTGAAGATCTGAGCGGGCTGACAGGAGAGCGATCATGGCCGACCGGGACTTCGATGTCGTGGTGATCGGCGCCGGGCCGGGAGGCTACGTCTGCGCCATCCGCTGTGCCCAGCTCGGACTCAAGGCCGCCTGCGTCGACAAGCGCGCGACTCTCGGCGGCACGTGTCTCAACATCGGCTGCATTCCCTCCAAGGCGCTTCTGCAGTCATCCGAGCTCTTTGAGCAGACAGCCCACCTCAAGAACCACGGCATTCTGCCCGGTGATGTCAGTCTCGATCTTGGCGCCATGATG
>JAJEBJ010000115.1 GCA_022822575.1 Alphaproteobacteria bacterium
GACATCCTGGCCGAAGGCCTCGGCAAAGATGCGCACCACCTCTCCATCCCCCTCACCACGCAGGATTTCGGAATCGCGCCTTGCTTCCGACAGCAGCACGGTACGGGTCCGATCGGCCTCGGCGCGGATACGCAGTGACTGTTCCTCGCCCTCGGCGCGGATCTCGCTTGCCTCGCGCTCATGCTCGGTCTGCATGCGCCGGTAGATGGCCTGGCTGTTTTCCTGGGGAAGGTCGGTGCGCTTGATGCGCACGTCTGTCACCTCGATGCCGTACTGCTCGGTCGCCCTGACCAGGGATTCCTGGATCGCGCTCATCAACGCCTCGCGCTCACCTGAAACGACATCGACCAGTGGCACGCGACCGATGTGCTGGCGCAGCGTGCCGGTCAGCGTTCTCAGCATGAACCCCTCGAAACGGTCGATGGTGATCGCCGAGTTCTTGAACTTCAGGGGATCCGTGATGCGATAGAGTGCAAAGGCATCGACAACCAGGCGCTTCTGGTCCGACGCGGTTACCTGTTCAGGCTCTCCGTCGACCTGGATGACGCGCTTCTCGTAGTAGATGACGTCCTGCCAGGGAAGTTTGAAACTGAGACCTGGCTCGGTCACCACCCGCTTGGGATCACCGAACTGGACAACGATCCCCTGCTCGTACTCGGCGACGGTGAACACCGACATGGAGCCCACCACCATGACAGCGGCCAGGGCAATGACCGAGAGAATGATCTTGATGTTCACGGTTCAGCCCTCCTGGTCGCTGCTTCGCCGCAGCTGGTCAAGCGGCAGGTAGGGCACGACCCCCTGGCCATCCGTGGCCCCGGTATCGATGACAATCTTCTCCATGTCCCGCAGCACTGTTTCCATGGTTTCGAGGTAGATGCGCCGCTCTGTTACGTCCTCGGCCAGGACGTACTCGTTGTAGACCGACATGAAGCGGGCAGCATCACCCTCAGCCGTATTGATCACCTGTTCCTTGTAGGCCTCCGCCTCCTGGAGCATGCGCTGTGAATCACCACGGGCGACCGGCACGATCTGGTTCTGGTAGGCCTGGGCCTCGTTGATCGAGCGTTCCTGGTCCGCTCGTGCCGCCTGGACATCGCGGAAGGCGTCGATCACCGCCGCCGGTGGATCGACACTCTGCAGTTCGACCTGGCGGATCTCGACCCCGGCACCGTACTCATCGAGCATCGCCTGCATCAGTTCCAGCGTCTTCTGCTCGACTTCCGCCCTGCCTTCGGCAAGGGCCGTTGCCAGCGGGGTGCGACCGATGGCCTGGCGCATGGCGCTCTCGGCCACGTTGCGTGTCGTTCCTTCCGGATCGGAGATGTTGAACAGGAACTTTCCGGCGTCGTCGATCTTCCACTTCACGACGAACTTGACGTCGATGATGTTCTCGTCACCGGTCAGCATCAGGCTCTGGTTGGGCGTGGTGCCGATGTTGAACTGCTGGATCTCCGTCACCGTCGGTGTGAAGACCTGTCCGATGGGCGCCGGCCAGTTGTAGTCGAGTCCGGGGGTGGTCGTGTTGACCCAGCGTCCAAAGACAACCTCGACGCCCTGCTCATTGGTGTCGACCCGGTAGATTCCACTCGCCAGCCACACGGCAACGAGCACGACAAGGATGATCAGGATACCCCTGATGCCGCCGAAGCCGCCGGGCAGGAATCGCCGGCCCTTCTTTTGCATGTTGCGGACGAGTTCCTCGAATTCACGGCCGCCGCCGCCTGTGGGACCTCGTCCCCAGGGGCCGCCGCCGGAACCGCCCCATCCACCTCCACCACCGTCATTCCAGGACATGGGTTCGCTGCCTTCCTGGCGGATCCTGGTATGCCGGGTTCCGCACTTTATGGGTTGTTGCCAAGGGTTCCTGCGTTATATGTCACCTGCGTGTTGCCTGCAACGCGGGAAGGATGGCGAGCGATGGCACGAGTCACGCAAGAGGCGGTAGAAGCGGCGCTGCGCGGAGTCATGGATCCCGGAAGCGGCCGGCCGATCAGCGACGAGGGACTCATCTCCAATCTCGTCGTCAAGGACGGCAACGTCGGATTCGTCATGGAGGTGCCGGCTGACCGTGGCCACGCCTACGAGCCGGTGCGCAAGGCCGCCGAAGACGCCATTCGCGCCCTGCCCGGTGTGCTCTCGTCCAGCGTCGTCATGACCGCTCACCGCGATCAGGCGGTCCCGGAGCAGCCGGCCGGAGGCATCGATGGTGTCAAATCCATCGTGGCGGTAGCCAGCGGCAAGGGTGGTGTCGGCAAGTCGACAACGGCCGCCAACCTGGCGCTCGCCCTGGCCGCTGGAGGCAGCAAGGTGGTGTTCCTCGATGCGGATATCTACGGGCCTTCGGCGCCGCGCCTCTTCGGACTGACAGGCAAGCCGGAGACCGACGGCACCCTGCTCTATCCGAAACTGGCCCACGGCATCGCCACGATGTCGATCGGCCTGCTGATCGGAGAGGACCAGCCCATGGTCTGGCGCGGTCCGATGGTGCAGAGCGCCCTCGAGCAGATGCTGCGCCAGGTGGCGTGGGGCGAAGCCGACATCATGATCGTCGATCTGCCGCCGGGGACTGGAGACATCCAGCTCTCGCTCACCCAGAGAACGCCGCTTGCCGGCGCCGTGATCGTTTCCACGCCCCAGGACCTGTCGCTCATCGATGCCCGCAAGGGACTCAACATGTTCCGCAAGGTGGATGTCCCCATCCTCGGCATTGTCGAAAACATGAGCTACTTCTCCTGCCCGGCCTGCGGTCACCGCACAGAGGTCTTCGCCCATGGTGGCGCAAGGCAGGAGGCTGCCAGGCTCGGGGTCCCTTTCCTGGGCGAAATCCCACTCGACGTCAGGATTCGCGAGACGTCGGACAGCGGTCTCCCCATTGTCGCGGCCGAGCCAGGGAGCGCCATTGCCAACGCCTACCAGGAGGTGGCCTCGGCGGTTCTGGAGGGCCTGCCGGGCGCCCGCCCGGAAGGCC
>JAJEBJ010000039.1 GCA_022822575.1 Alphaproteobacteria bacterium
CGAACCCGGTTTCGAGGAACACAGGATGTTCCGCACCCCGGAGCGTGACGTGCATGTCCATGTGCTCTCGGAGGGCTCGCCGGAGATCGAGCGCTACCTGCGCTTCCGCGACGCGCTGCGCGCCACTCCGTTTCTCCGCGCACGTTACCAGGAGCTCAAGCGGTCCCTCGCAGCACAGGCCCCGCAGGACATGAACGTCTACGCCCGGGCGAAGTCGGAATTTGTCGAGGCGATCGTCCGCTGGTCGATGCGAACAGACCGTCGTGCCCCGCAGCTCACGCCCGGTGGCGGCTGAGGAACTCTGCCTGGAGAGGTCGGGGCCCGGCGAACCGGCGAGTTCCGTCACGTTCGTCTGCACCGTTGACGATGTCCCTGCGAACATGACAATCCACATGACAACGAGGATGACCGGACGGCGCGTGCGATGGCAGGGATGGAAATCGAGATCTTTGTTCTCGTCCAGTCCATCGTCGTCGCCCTGCCGGCGGCCTGGCTTTCCCTGGGTGCTGTCGACAACATCCTCCATTCCAAGATCAACCGTGACGACGTGGCCAGGGTCCTGGCGCTCGAGGCGCTGCGCGAGTGGCCGGACGTCCGGGCAAGGGTCGGTCATCGGGCCATCACGAACGAAAGGACGGTCCGCCGACTCTTCATTCTGGTGGTGATTGCCGAGTGCGCGGCATCGATCATGCTGTGGATCGGTGCCGTCAGTCTGGGGCTGGCATTCTTCGGCCTAGCCGATCACGACCGGGCCCGCGACCTCGCCATGATCGGTGCCCTGGGTTTCACGGGCATCTGGGCATCATTCCTGACAGGAGGCCAGTGGTTCTACTACTGGTATGACTCCTATGGCCAGTCCACCCACCTCAAGGCCACGCTCTGGGGACTGGCCACCCTGATCATCCTGGCCCCCTAGGGCTGTCACGAGATCGATGACGTGTACTGACATGGAACACGACTTCCTGCGTCGCCCCCGACGTTGTCCTTGCTGAACACCCACACTACTGTCTTCCCACAGATTGGCGTTCAACTGCGAGGATGCCGGTCATGCAGAATGCGAAAGAGAGACAGTCGTCATGAGCGGCCACGAGGAAAACGAGTACACCGACAGCTTTGTTGGAGCCATGGAAATGGTCTGGGGCGACGGGTTCCTTTCGCCGGGCGGAAAGGATGAGATCGCTCTCTTTCTCGAAGGTCTCGACGTTTCCGGAAAGGAGATCCTCGATGTCGGTTGCGGCGTCGGAGGCTGTGACGTGGTGTTGGTGCGCGACTTCGGCGCGGCCCATGTGCACGGTATCGATATCGAACAGCCGTTGCTGCAGCGTTGCGTTGAACGAGCCGAAAGGGAGGGTCTTTCCGAGCGTCTGAGCTACGAGAAGGTCAACCCCGGTCCGTTCCCGCTGCCTAACTCGAGCTTCGATGTCGTGTTCAGCAAGGACGCCATGATTCATATCGAGGACAAGCATTCACTGTTCGCCGAAGTCTTTCGGGTCTTGCGTCCGGGCGGAGTGTTCCTCGCCAGCGACTGGATGCGGCGGGACGAGGAACCGCCGGGGCCGGAGACCCGGCGCTGGCTGGACATTGTCGGCCTCACCTTCGGCATGCACTCGCCGCCGTTCTACATCGATGCCCTTGAGACGGCGGGATTCGTCAATTGCTCCACCATGGATCGCAATGAGTTCCTGATCAGCGTCCTGCAGGCAGACTACTCCCTGATTACCGGTGAAGGCCGGGAAGAGTTCATTCGTCGCACAGGCGAGGAAGCCCGGCACTACATCGATATCTGGCATGCCGCATTGCGCGCGGCCGAGGTTGGAGAGCTTCGACCCGGTCACCTCAGAGCTTTCAAGCCATGACCACTGCCGGCGGCTGATCCGCACCAATGACCGGTCCGGTCGACATGAGCCAGCCGACCGTCTTCGGTGCCGCCTACAGCGTCTACGTTCGGACGGTCCGCCTCGTCCTGGCGGAGAAGAACGTCCCTTACCGCCTCGTCGAAATCGATGTCTTCGGTGAGGGAGGACCACCGCCGGAATACCTCATGCGCCATCCATTCGGGCGCATCCCCGCGTTCGAGCACGACGGTTTCCGGCTCTACGAGACAGATGCGATCGTCCGCTACATCGACGAAACATTCGATGGCCCATCACTGGTCCCGGACACATCGAAAGGTCGGGCGCGCATGACACAGGCCATGCGGATTCTCGACTGCTACGCCTATCCCAGCATGGTCTGGGGCGTGTACGTCGAGCAGGTCGACGGCCCGCAGGAAGGCCGCGAGACGGATCCCGTCAAGCTCGACGAAGCGATCGGGCGCTCGCGCACCTGTCTGACAGCACTGGAACGGCTGATGGATGACGGTCCATTCCTTGTCGGTTCCAGACCGTGCCTCGCCGATCTGCTGGCCGCGCCGATGTTCACCTACTTTCGAATGGCGCCGCAGGGTCAACAGCTATTGGCTGAACGCCCCCGGCTCAAATCCTGGCTGGAGAGAATGCTGGTTCGGCCGAGCATGATCGAGACCCGTTGGTCGAACGACGAGGTCGGCTCCTGAGATCCGGCAGATTGATACGCCGATCGTGACAGGGGGTTCGCATGGAGGTTGTCGAGACGGGCCGGAGCCGGCACTAGGCCGCCCTGGCACCAGCACCACGCAGTTGGAAGTGTGCGTCGCCGAATTGATCGCGTCGACGCGCGACCTGCAGTCGGCACTGTGACGAACACGTCGAAGGAAGTTGTGACAATGGAATGTAATCCGTAAGAGGCGCGCATCAGGCACACGATGACGCTTGAATTGTCCGAAATATGCCTCATATTTCCGACATGATGACTCTGATCCATGATACAGGTCTGCGCTCCAAGCTCCTTGCCCGTGTTGCGGCAAAACCAGATGAAGTCTGGGTCCCAAGCGACTTTGCCGACTTGGGGAACCGCCCCGCTATCGACAAGACCTTGCAACGTCTGGTCGCCACGGGTGACCTGCGCCGCATCGACCGGGGACTCTACGATCGGCCCCGGATGAACGACCTGACCGGACGCCCGACCGTACCCGACTACCGCGGCGTTATCCGCGCCGTCACCCGCCGCGACCGGGCGCGTGCCCTCATCGACGGCATGACTGCCGCCAACGAACTCGGTCTCACCACCGCGGTGCCGGCACGCATCGAGGTCCTGGTCGATGCACGATTGAAGCCGATCAAGCTCGGCGGCCAGGAAATCCGTTTCAGGTATGCAGCACCCAGCCGCCTCTATTGGGCCGGCCGACCGGCCATGCGCGTCGTCCAGGCGTTGCACTGGATGCAGGACATGCTCTCTCAGAGCTGCGAGCGCCAGCGCGTCGAGGCCAAATTGCGTGAATTGCTTGCCGACCCCCGACACGGCC
>JAJEBJ010000432.1 GCA_022822575.1 Alphaproteobacteria bacterium
TTCATGACCGAGGTTCGCTACAAGGGCGCCACCACCGTGACGGTCACGCCCGACTACAGCGAGGCATCGAAGTTCGCCGACATCTGGCTCAACCCCAAGCAGGGCACGGATGCCGCGCTCGCCCTTGCCATGGGGCATGTCATCCTGAAGGAATGGCACCTGGCGTCGAAGAGCCCCTACTTCGAGGACTACTGCCGGCGCTTCACCGACATGCCGATGCTGGTCACCCTGAGACAGTCGGATCAGGGCTGGGTGCCGGATCGCCTGCTGCGCGCCGCCGACATCGAAGGAGCCCTGGGTCAGGCGAACAACCCCGAATGGAAGACCGTCGCGGTGGACGCCAGTGCGGACGATACCCTCGTGTGCCCGGTGGGATCCGTCGGCTACCGCTGGGGCGAGAGCGGCAAGTGGAACATCGAGGAACGCGAGGGAGCCCGGGGAGAGGCGACAAGGCTGCGTCTCAGCCTCCTGGACTCCCGTGACGATGTCCTGGCGGTCGGGTTCCCCTATTTCGGCAACGCGCTCCACGACCACTTCGCTGGCACGGATCACGACGACGTGCTGTGGCGCCATGTCCCGGTCAAGACCGTCACGACCCGGGAAGGCGAGGTGCCGGTCGCCACGGTCTTCGACCTTCTCGTGGCCAACTACGGCATCGATCGCGGACTGGGGGGCGACAACGTCGCCGGCACCTTCGATGACGACGTGCCCTACACGCCGGCATGGCAGGAGCGAATCACCGGGGTGAAACGCGAGAAGGTCATCGCCGTGGCCCGGGCCTTTGCGGACAACGCCCACAAGACCGAGGGGCGTTCGATGATCATCGTCGGGGCCGCCCTCAATCACTGGTACCACATGGACATGATCTATCGCGGCATCATCAACCTCCTGGTGATGTGCGGTTGCGTCGGCAAGTCCGGTGGAGGCTGGTCGCACTACGTCGGTCAGGAAAAACTGCGTCCCCAGACAGGCTGGCTGCCGCTCGCCTTCGCACTGGACTGGAACCGGCCGCCCCGGCATATGAACAGCACGTCCTTCTGGTATGCCCACACCGACCAGTGGCGATACGAGCAGCTGGCAACCAGTGAACTGGTCTCGCCCCTGGCGCCCGATGGCGAGTGGACCTCGCTCAGCCTCATCGACTTCAATGTCAGGTCCGAGCGCATGGGCTGGCTGCCCTCCGCGCCCCAGCTTGAAACCAATCCGCTGGAGGTGACGCGGGCGGCGGGAGCCGATGACCCGATGGAGACGGCGGTCTCCGGGCTCGCTTCGGGTACACTGCGTTTCTCTGCCGAAGACCCCGACAATCCGAAGAACTGGCCGCGCAATCTCTTCGTGTGGCGCTCCAACCTCCTGGGATCCAGCGGCAAGGGGCACGAGTACTTCCTCAAGCATCTGCTGGGAACCAGGCACGGCGTGCAGGGCAAGGACCTCGGGGAATCGGGCGGGCGCCGGCCGGTCGAGGTGGACTGGCACGAGAGCGCTCCGGAGGGCAAGCTCGACCTTCTCGTCACCCTCGACTTCCGCATGTCGACGACCTGTCTCTACTCCGACATCGTCCTCCCCACGGCGACCTGGTACGAGAAGAACGATCTCAACACCTCGGACATGCACCCGTTCATCCATCCGCTGTCGGCGGCGGTCGATCCGGTGTGGGAAACCCGGAGCGACTGGGAGATCTTCAAGGGCATCGCGAAGAAGTTTTCGGAGGTCGCCGACGGCGTGCTCGGGCAGGAGCGCGACCTCGTGCTGGTGCCGACGCTGCACGACACGCCTCTGGAATTGTCGCAGGCGACCGACGTCCGGGACTGGAAACGAGGCGAATGCGATTCCATTCCGGGGAAGACAATGCCCAGCATGGCAGTGGTCGAACGCGACTATCCCAACACATACCGGAAATTCACTTCTCTCGGACCGCTGATGACGAAGATGGGCAATGGCGGCAAGGGCATTGCCTGGAACACTGAGGAGGAGGTGGAATTCCTTAAGCGGCTCAACGGCGAGGTACGCGAGGAAGGCGTTTCGAAGGGCTTTGCGAAGATTGACTCCGATATAGATGCAACGGAAGTCGTGCTTGCCCTGGCACCGGAAACCAACGGCCATGTCGCCGTAAAGGCATGGGCCGCACTTGGTCAGGCGACCGGACGGGAGCACGAGCATCTGGCTTCGGCGCGCGAAGAGGACAAGTTGCGATTCCGCGACCTGCAGGCGCAGCCGCGTAAGATCATCTCCTCGCCGACCTGGTCCGGCATCGAGGCCGAGCACGTCACCTACACGGCAGGCTACACCAACGTGCATGAGCGAATTCCGTGGCGGACGCTTAGCGGCCGGCAGCAGCTCTATCAGGATCACTTGTGGATGCGCGTCTTCGGTGAGCAGCTCTGCGTCTACAAGCCGCCAATCGACACCAGGACGATCAAACCCATAATTGATGAGAAGGACAACGGCAGCCCGCAGGTGGTGCTGAATTTCATCACGCCGCACCAGAAATGGGGCATTCACAGCACGTATACCGACAACCTTCTGATGCTGACGCTGTCGCGCGGCGGACCAATCATCTGGATCAGCGAAGTTGATGCCCGGAAGATTGGCGCCGAGGACAATGACTGGGTCGAGGCCTACAACGCCAATGGCGCGCTGGTCGCGCGGGCCGTTGTAAGCCAGCGCATCCCCGAAGGCATGACGCTGATGTATCATGCCCAGGAGAAGATCGTGAACATGCCAGGCAGCGAAGTCACGGGGTCGCGCGGCGGGATCCATAATTCTGTGACACGCGCAACGGTCAAGCCGACCCACATGGTCGGTGGCTATGCGCAGCAGTCCTACGGTTTCAACTACTACGGCACCGTCGGTTCGAACCGCGACGAGTTCGTGATCGTCCGCCGGATTCATAAGGTTGACTGGATGGAAGGCCCCTATCGGGAGCAAGCAATGGAGGCGGCGGAATGAAAGTTCGCGCGCAGATCGGAAAGGTCTTGAACCTCGACAAG
>JAJEBJ010000458.1 GCA_022822575.1 Alphaproteobacteria bacterium
ATCCGGTGTTCAGCGAGTTCTCGTTCTGATCCTGCGCATGAAGGGAGTGCCACGGCCATGCTGAGACGATTCAATCCTGACGGTGTAACACACCAGTAGCGCCAAGCGAACCTATTCTACAAAACTACAACGCATCGCTTCTCTCTCTATAATATTGTAAATACCGAGGAATACATGCCCTGTCAAGGCCGTTCAGCGATATACCGGTTATGCTAACCCAACTTTCGTGACAAGCACAGTTGCATTCACGGAAGAAAGCGATAACATTTCCAACACGGGACAACATTCGCGCGACACCGGGAGATCATGAAAAACATCCACTGTGGATACCAATGGCAGCCATGGGGTTTTTGGCCGAAGTATTCGGTTGTTTTTCATCCTGGTTGCCCCGTCGCTGCCTCCTTCTATCGCCCTGACCGCGGGCGGTCGAACACATGATGGAGGCGCATGACCCGCGCCGCAAGGCGCGCACCATCATGGCCACCGACTCCGAGTGGGCACGCATCGGCGAGCGCGCGAAGGCCCTCGACATGCCCATCTCGCGGTTCGTCGTGCAGCTGGTTCTCGCCACAACCGCACCACAATTTCGCAACACCGGAACAACACCGGACGACGACACCATGACGACACCACCGGTCCTTCCGAGCGACCTGCAGTGGCGTCTCGCGCACCACCTCATGGTGCTGGCCCGCCTCGAACGGCACCGCTTCGAGAGCGCCGGCCGGGGCGAGGCCTGGCAGGCGATCGAGGAGGAGGTTCAGTCCCTGCTCGATTCCGAGGGACTTCTCGCCGCCAAGGGAGGACGGCGATGAGACGCAACCAGCAGTTCAGCGTCAGCTGCCGTCCCAGCGACTGGGAGGCGATCCGCAGGCGGGCGAAGGAAGCCGGGATGTCGATCTCGCGCTTCATCGTCGCCTGCGCCCTGGAGGACGAGGACGACATGCGCCTCGTGCTCTCGGAGACCGAGCAGCGCGATCTCCTCAACCGGGTGAACCGGACCCTGCTGGTTCTCGAGGACCTGACGGCGCCGCTGCCGGGGAGCGAGGTCACCGCCATGGAGGCCCTGTCGTTTCTCTATCTCGCGGCCCGGGAGTTCCAGGCCCGGCAAGGGGAGCCCGGGTCATGACCGGCCGGCGCGTGGAGGAAAGGGTCGTCATGCACTCGATCTCGTGCAGCCGTCTGGAGCGGGAACGCATCCGCGCCCTTGCGGAGCGCGAGGGTGTCTCGATGTCGCAGTTGCTGGTCGACCGGGCGCTCGGCCGGAACCCGCCGGCGAGGGTGAAGAACCCGCCGCGCCTCGTGCTGAGCGAGGACGAACAGCGGGCCCTGCTGGAGACCGTGCGCGCGGTAGGCGAAGCCGTCCGTGCCCTGGAGGGAACGGCGGAGGCGCCGGGCTTCGCCGAGGCCCTGCGGGTGCTCTTCGAGGTCAGGCTCGACGCGATGACCCGCAGCGGGCATCACGGGACCATGACACGCTGGCTCGATCAGGTGCTTCGGGACAGCCGCGCCGCCCGAATCGAGGAAGAGGTCTACCGGCGCAACCGGCCTAAAGACGCCACCTGATCCCGCGGTCGGGGCGGATCCGCTCGGCCTGGCGGGCCTCGTGGCGCGCCACGACATCCCTCATGGCCTGGCGTTCGGTTTCGGTGACGCCGGCGCTCTCGAGGTTCTCCCGGATCCACGACACCACCTCGCCGGCCCCGGGGAGATCGTGAGGGTCCTTCCCTTCGGCGTCCGCGTGCGCCACCAGGCGCCTCCACGTGGCGCGCCGTTCGAGGAAAACCCTCCGGGCGGCGGCCATGCCGTCACGCCCGGCGAGCCAGGATGCGGCCGTCCGGCGGGCCGCCACGCTCAGGTCCGGGTTCTCCGCCGCGGCGCGCGCAGCGGTCACGAGATCCGCGTGGCCGGGGTGGTCGATCACATGGCGGCCTCTTGATGCGGCGTCATCGGCATGGGACCGGCACGCCGCCTGCCAGTCGCCAAGGGCCCCGTGGGCGTCGAGGCGCCGGCGGGCGAGACGCACCTCGGCCTCGAGACGGCGGCGGGCAGGGTCCGCGAGATGAGGGCCTTTCGCCGCCTCGTCGGCATCGGCGATCGCGTGGGCCAGCCGGCCACGGGCGAGGTGCGCCTCCCAGCCCGCCAGCCGGCGATGGGCAGCCTCGGCCCTTTGGCGCGCCTGGTTGGCCGCATCGCGGGCCTCCGCTCGCCGCGCCTCGCGTTCTTTTCCGTCCTCCACCGAAAGCGGCGGCGGGGCTGCAATCTTCTCCACCGGCTGCGCGGGCGCCGCCGGTTCCGCCGGTGCGGCATCCTTCCCTGGCGGCGCCGTGGTCTCCAGGGCGGCGGGTGGAGGCACGACCCGCGTCCGGCGTTCGTGGCGGTCGATGGCGAGGCCAAGGCGGGACCGCATCGCCCCGGGCAGGGCCGGATCGGCGGCGAGCGCGCGGGCCTCCCCGATCGCCGTCTCGGCGGCGATGTCGGATGGCTGGCGCTCCTCCCACGAGGCGAGCCACGTTTCGGCCTTCCGCCTGGCCTCGGCGCGGGCGTCGAATGCCTCGACCACGCCCGCGATCCGGTCGCGCAAGGGATCCGGCACGTCCGGATCCCGCAGGAGCCTCCGGGCGCTGTCAATTGCGTCGGCCGCGTCACCCCGATCGTGGACCGACAGGCCCGCCTCGCCGGCGCGCCGCTCCAGCCTCTCCC
>JAJEBJ010000430.1 GCA_022822575.1 Alphaproteobacteria bacterium
GCGCGTGGGCATACTGGACATAGAACACGGGATTGTCCTTCGACTGCTCCAGCGCCTTCGCCGGATCAAAGTCAAGCGGCACGTCGTTGCGGCGTGTCACCATGATAAATCTCAGCACGTCCTTGCCGACCGATTCGACGACCTCGCGCATGGTGACGTAGCGACCGGCCCGCTTCGACATTCTCGCCAGCCGGTCATTGCCGGTAAAGCGGACGAGCTGGGTCAGCAGGATGTCGAAGGAGGCCCGGCCATCCGAGAGCGCTGCCACCGCAGCCTTGAGCCGCTTGACGTAGCCGGCGTGATCGGCCCCGAAGACATTGATGATGAGATCGAATCCTCTCTCGACCTTGCCGTTGTGATAGGCAATGTCCGGGGCGAAGTAGCTCCAGGAGCCATCGGACTTCCTGAGTGGCCGATCAAGATCGTCGCCAAAGCGCGTGGAGCGGAACAGGGTCTGAGGCACGGGTTCCCAGTCTTCGGGTTCCCTGCCCTTCGGCGGTTCCAGCACACCGGTGTAGATGAGGCCTCGTGCATCGAGTTTCTCCAGGCACCTCTCGATCCCGCCGGACTCCATCATGGCGCGTTCCGAACTGAACACCTCCTGATGAATGCCCGCCAAGGCAAGATCGTGGCGAACGATGTCCATCATCCTTTCAATGACGAAGGAGCGGACCTCCACGAGAGGCTCCGGCAACGGCAGGCTACCAGGCTGACGATCGCCGACGGCCTCCTTCAGCTTCGTTCCGTACCTACGGGCAAGGCCTTTGCCTGTCTCGATGAGGTAGTCACCCGGGTAGAGCACCTCAAGAACCGCAGCGTCCGGCGGTTCGCCGAGCGCCTCGAGGTATCGGACATAGGCGGACCAGGCGAGAACATCGACCTGGGCTCCGGCATCGTTGATGTAGTACTCCCTGGTCACCTTCCAGCCGACGACCTCGAGCAGGGAAGCCAGAACATCGCCAATGACAGCGCCGCGTGCCGTCCCTACATGCAGTGGCCCGGTGGGATTGGCGGATACGTACTCGACGCAGGCCTTGCGTCCCCGGCCGCGGTCGGCCAGCAGAATGTCGGGTCCATGGACGAGAAGCCGCTCCAGCCATGTGTGCCAGAAGCTCTCGCGAAGCGTGATGTTGATGAAGCCCGGACCGGCGCTGACGGCCGTAGCCACATCAGGGTCCTGGCGCAGTTCACCGATGATCAGGTCTGCGATCTCTCGCGGCGCCATGCCGTTCGCTCCAGCCAGCACGAGAGCGGCATTGCTCGCAAGGTCGCCATGATCAGCCTTGCGTGGCTCCGACACCTGGATGCGATCGATCACGTCGGCAGCAACGACTCCCTTCCTCTCAAGCGTCCCTACGACAGTGCGGATGCGCGAGGTGAACTCCTCATGGACATTCATGGTTCTTGGCGTACCAGGCGTTGATGTTCCTTGCGTGCAAAGCGGTCAGTCATGCCGGCGAGATAATCGGCGACAAGGCGCATGCGGTCTGCTTCGTCGCACCCACTCAGATGTTCCTTCCATTCGACCGGGAGGAGCCGTGGATTGTCACGGAAGGCGGAAAACAGATCGCCGAGTATCGCTCCAGCCTCCCTGGTCTGCCCTCGCAACCGTTCGTGGCAGTACATATTTGTGTAGAGCCACGCCTTCAAGCCCGCCACCGATTCTGAGAAGGTTTCGCTGAAACTGATAACCGGCGCGTCGTGCCACCGAACATCGTCGGCCGACTGCGGGCGCATTCCGGCCAAGGTCGCGTGCGATGTCTCGATCAGATCCCGCACCTGAGCATCGATGATCTTTCTCATCGTTTCATGGATCTTGCGCACGAGGGGCGCATCGGGCCAGCACGCCTCGACTTCCCGGATCGCCACCGCGGCAACCGGCACGCCGGCGAGGCCGTCCAGCGTAAAGAGGCCCATCCTCAGGCCATCGTCGAGATCATGACCGTTGTAGGCGATGTCGTCGGCCAGTGAGGCGACCTGGGCCTCCGCGCCGGGGAACGAACCAACCTCGAGATCCTGTACGCAGTTGTAGCGCGCGATGGCTGGCGGCACCGCCAACAACAGGGGTCCGTTGTGCTTGACTACACCTTCAAGGGTTTCCCAGGTCAGGTTGAGGCCATCGAAGGCTGCATAGGGAGATTCCAGCCGAGTGAGGATGCGGAAGGTCTGGATGTTGTGACTGAACCCGCCCCATGGGGCCATGGCCTCATCGAGAACCTTCTCGCCGATGTGACCGAACGGGGTGTGACCGAGATCGTGGGCAAGCGCGATCGCCTCGGCAAGATCCTCGTCGAGAGACAGACTGCGTGCGATGGTCCGGGCAATCTGCGCTACCTCGAGGGAATGGGTCATGCGGGTGCGGTGATGGTCGCCGTGAACCGTGGCGAAGACCTGCGTCTTGTGCATCAGACGGCGGAAGGCCCTGCTGTGAAGAATGCGGTCACGGTCTCTCTGATACTCGCTGCGATAACAGGACGACTGTTCGGCAAATCGGCGGCCACGGCTCGTCGCCTGGTGTGTGGCATAGGGTGCTGGCGTCATGGTGATCCGTTGTTACTCCATCGCATGTAGGATTGACAGCAACCAGCGGCGCCACTACGTAATGAAGGTGAATCAGGCGGGATGCGGACGATGGGCGACACCCTGCTCCAGGATGGCATCAACGTCTCCGAAGATGCTGCCGCCAGGATAAGCGACATCATGTCCGGAGAGGGTGGCGGCCGACTGCGGATTGTCGTCACCGGGGGCGGCTGTTCGGGTTTCCAGTACCATTTCACGGTCGACGAGGGACCTGAAGAGGGTGATCTCGAGTACGGCACGGACAATGCGCGGGTCGTGATCGACGATGTTTCCCTTCGATACCTTGCCGGCTCCACGCTGAGGTTCGTGAACAGCCTCGAAGGCAGCTACTTCACTCTCGACAATCCCAATGCCACGTCGTCATGCGGCTGTGGCACGTCGTTCGCGATCTGACACGTCGGCCTTGCCGGCCCATGAAGATTGCCACCTGGAATGTCAACTCGATCAGGGTTCGGCTGCCCAATATCCTGAAGTGGCTTGAGGCCCGGCAGCCAGACATCGTCCTGTTGCAGGAACTCAAGACAATCACGGAGACCTTCCCCCACGATGCGAT
>JAJEBJ010000311.1 GCA_022822575.1 Alphaproteobacteria bacterium
GGTCTGGCAGGAAAACAACGATCACGACCTTGTCCGCCGGGAACACGACCTCTACCAGATGCTCGGGCGCCGGACGAAGGGTGCGCAGCCTCCCGGGACCTGACGAGGCACACTGCAATTCCGGGCCTGTCGGCGCAGTCCGGCGTCCGGTGAAGAATCCGGTTCTCAAGCATGTCGCACGATACGGACAGGACCCGCACGATGCGTGAAGACGGCTGGCGGCTTGGCGTTGATATCGGTGGAACCTTCACCGACTTCCAGCTCATGAACACCCGGTCGGGGGAGGTGGTGGCGCTGAAGACTCCGTCGACGCCGGAAGATCCGTCGCTGGCGGTGGCGAGAGGACTCGAGGAGATCACCGGGCGGCATGGCATTGACCCCGCCGACATCCGCTACTTCGCCCACGGCACCACGCTCGCCGTCAACACGCTTCTCGAGCGCAAGGGTGCGTGCACCGGGGTGCTGATGACCCGGGGCTTTACCGATACGCTCGAACTGCGCCGCTTGCGTCTTTCGAAGGCGAACGACTTCTTTGTGCCGCGGCCCGTTCCGCTGGTGCCCCGCCGACTGGTCCGTCCGGTCGACGAAAGGCTGAAGGCCGACGGAGAAGTGGTCAGGTCGCTGCGGCGCGAGGACGTGGAGGAACAGGTCCGGGCCCTGCTGGCCGAGGGCGTGGAGACCATTGCCGTGTGCTTGCTCCACGCGTATCGCAATCCACATCACGAACGGCTGGCAAGACAGTGGATCAGGGAGAGTTTTCCTGAGACCTACGTCACGGTCTCAACCGACGTGTGGCCCCAGCAGCGGGAGTATGAACGCGCTCTCATCAGTGTCATCAACGCTTATGTCGGCAGTCGCATGGAGGCCTATTTCACCACCCTCGAGAAACGGACACGGGACCTCGCCATGCCATGCCGTGTCTTTTCGACAAAGTCGAACGGCGGCGTGATGACGGCCGCCTCGGCGGCCCGGCGGCCGGTCGAGACCCTGCTCTCCGGCCCCGCCTCGGGAGTCATTGGCGCCCGCCACGTCGCCAGTTCCATCGGAGACGATCATGTCGTCACCCTCGACATGGGCGGCACCAGTGTCGACGTGTCGATCATCCAGGGAGCCATCGGCCAGGCGACCGACAACACGATCGGGGACATCCCGGTCATCATGCCGGCTGTCGATGTGTCGGCGGTCGGCGCCGGCGGCGGTTCGATCGCCTGGACGGACAACGAAGGCGTGCTCAAGGTGGGCCCCCGGAGCGCCGGCGCCCTGCCGGGCCCGGCGTGCTATGGCAGGGGCGGCACCGAGCCAACCGTCACCGATGCCTATCTCGTGGCCGGGATCATTGCCGAGGACAGCCTCCTTGATGGCACGATGGTTCTCGATCACGAGCGGGCCCATGCCGCAATCGACCAGCTTGCGGCTGTCATCGGCCGTACCCGCAGCGAGACTGCCGATGCGATTCTCCAGGTGACGACAGCCAACATCTACGCGCAGCTGCTGCCGCTGACGGCGCGGCGGGGGATCGACACGACGGGGTTTTCCATGCTGGCCTATGGCGCCGCCGGCCCGACACAGGCCTTCATGCTGGCGCGCGAACTCGACCTGCGCCGCATCATCGTGCCACCCGCTCCCGGGACGCTGTGCGCTCTTGGATGCCTCGTCGCGGATTTTCGTGCCGACTTCGTCCAGAGCGTATGGCGTGATCTCGACGCCCTCTCGGACGGGGATCTCGGCGACACCTACGCCCTTCTCGAAAATGAGGCCCGCGCCTGGTTGGCGGAACAGGACGCCGGGGTGGCCGACGTCCATGTCCTGCGCTCGGCTGATCTCTGCCATATCGGTCAGTCCTACGAGATCAACGTGCCGTTCCCGGACGTTCCCGCCCTGTCCACGGACGACCTGAATCGGTGGTTTCTCGAGCGCTATCAGAAGGTCTATGGCTATCACGACCCGCACGCGCCTGTGCGCATGCTGGAAGCACGCCTGCAGATTGTCGGTGTCACGCCCTCCCCTCCGGCCCTCTCGCGGCCTGCCGGCGGTGGTGCCGGCCCCCGGGGCGTGCGGCGTGTTCACGAAGCGGGCACGGTGGTCGAGGCTCACGTGTGGCGGCGCCAGGACCTGCGGCAGGGGAAGAACTATCCTGGTCCCCTGGTGATCGAGCAGTATGACACCACCACATGGGTGCCGCCGGGATTCGTGTTGATGGTTGATGAATACGGGAACCTCATCGGGGAACGCAGTTGATGGACGATCCCGTTCGCCTCGAGATCCTTCTCAACCGCTTTCAGGCCATTGTCGATGAGATGGCGGGCGTGATTTCACGCACGGCGCACACCGTCTTCGTCAAGGAAACACAGGACTACGGTTCGGTTCTCGTGTCGCGGTCCGGCGAGGTGTTTGCCGCGCCGCGCCGATACGGCGTGCTGATGATGATCGGCATGCCCATGGCCGGAGCCCTGGAGCGGATCGGAGACGATGTCGGGGAGGGCGATGTCTTCATTTCCAATGATCCGGATGCGACGCGGGGCATGGCGACCCACCTCTCCGATGTCTACCTGTGGGCGCCGATTCATGTCGACGGCGAATTGCTGTGCTGGGCGTGGACATTCATCCATGTCTCGGACATCGGAGGCCGGGTACCCGGATCGATCGCGCCATCGAGCCACGAGATCATCCAGGAAGGTCTGCGGATCCCGCCTCAGAAACTCTATTGCGGTGGCGTCCTCAACCAGCCCCTGCTGGACATGATTCTCGCCAACTGCCGCACCCCGGAAGGCAACTGGGGCGACATGAAGGCCTGTCTTGCCGGACTGGCCACTGCCGAGCGGAGGGTGCGGCACCTCGTTGACCACTACGGTCGCGACGTGATCGATCACACGATCGACGAGGCTCTGGACTATGCCGAGACCCAGGCGCGCCGGGTGATCGCCCATGTTCCCGACGGCAGTTACCGCTACACCGACTACATCGAGGCCGACATGGTGGGCCTCGGCCTGGTGCGCATCCATGTCACGTTGACGGTCGAGGGCGATGGCATGCTGCTTGATTTCACGGGAACTGCTCCCCAAGTGAGGGCAGCCCTCAACATCCCGACCTACAACCAGGACGGGCACTGGATGCTGATCACCGGCCTGGTGAACTGGATGTGCACCCAGGCGCCGGCCATCGCCTACAACGCCGGCCTGGTGCGGCCGCTGAGGGTGACGATTCCGAAGGGAACGATCCTCAATCCCGAGCCCGGTGCCGCCTGCGGGGCACGCTATTCCACCAGCCACAAAGTGTGCGACGTCACCGTGGGGGCCCTGGCCCAGGCTGTGCCGATGGAGTTGCCGGCGACGGATTCGGGGCAGGGGTCCATTCTCCTCGTTTCGGTCCCCGACCTGGAAACCGGCGGCACCAGGGTGTCGGTAATCCAGCCTATCGTCGGCGGTTCCGGAGGGCGACCGGTGGCGGATGGTGTCGATGGCACCATGGTGATTCTCAATTTCCTCAAGAACATCCCGACAGAGATATTCGAGAACGAGATGCCGGAGATCCTCATCCGCCACTACGGGCTGAGGGAAGATTCAGGCGGTCCGGGCCGCTACAGGGGAGGCACCGGCATCGAGATCGAAATCGAGACGTCTTCGCACTACACCTCGATCACGTCGCGGTGCATGGAGCGCTATGTCTTCGGCCCGCCCGGCAGGCTGGGCGGGCACATGGGCGCCACGGGATACACCACGCTCCATCCGGGAACGTCCCTCGAACGCGACCTCGGCAAGATCGACGTTCTCGAACTGGGACCCGGCGATGTCCTGCGGATCGGCACCCAGGGCGGGGGCGGCTTCGGCGATCCCCTCGAGAGGCCTGGGGCCGACGTCGCCGCCGATGTGGCCAACGGCGTCGTGCATCGAACCGGTGCGGAACGCCACTACGGGGTCGTGCTCGATGACGATGGCGCCATCGATGCCGCGGCAACAGCGGAGCGGCGCCAGGCCATCCGCGCGGAACGAAGCTGGCAGGACCCGCCGCTCTACGGATTCGGTGAGGCCCGGGAGGCCTGGTCCGCGCTGTGGCCGGATGATCTCGAGGATGCCATCTCGGCGGCCACCGACGATCTGCCTGTACAACTGCGGCAATTCGTCCATCAGCAACTCGTCGAGGAGATCCGCCAGCGCCTCGAAGACGGAGAAACCGTGGCGCCTGCGTGCGTTCCAGATCTCCTCGCCACGCTCCGGTAACGTCGGTTCCCTCACGATCCATCTCCGGACCGGTGCTGGAGGCACGGGTGAGTCCATATGTCAGGAGGACGAAGCGCCGGCCTTCTCCCCAAGATCCCGAAGCGCAATCCGGCGCGCCTCGTCCAACGTCCCGACGATCCGTCCGGCGGGCATTCCGCCCAGGGCGTCGAGGCTGTTGAGGGTGGCGGCCGCATCGTTGCCGAGGCCCATGACGATGCATCTGGTTTCGGACGTCTCGGCGACCTTGAGAAGTTGTCTGATCACCATGGAGGCGCTGTCGTCGACATAGGCGGTATCCGAAAAGTCGAAGATGACGACCTCATGCTCCCTGATGTCCTGGCCGATCACGCTCACCAGCTTGTGCGACGATGCGACGCTCAGCGTGCCTCCGAGGGCGACCATGCCGACGCGGGCGCTGAAGCGGTCGGTGTTCGCCGGCATCTCTTCAGCGTCGAAGAACGTCGAGTCCAGCAGCGGCACGGATATCACGCTGTCCAGCTCCAGTCGTTCCAGCCGTCGCGCATGCACCATTCCGCCGGCGATCAATCCGATGGCGACCGCGGTGATCAGGTCGACGAACACCGTCAGTCCAAGCGTGATCAGCATTACGAGCAGGTGCTCGCGCCGGAGACGGTGAAGCCGGGCGAGCATGGGCCAGTCAATGATGTCCCATCCGACCTTGATCAGGACCCCGGCCAGTGCGGCGAGGGGAATCGGCTCGACGAACCGCCCGAGACCGAGCACGAGAGCCAGGAGAAGCAGGGCGCGCAATGCGCCCGATACCGGCGTCGACCCGCCCGACCGGATGTTGATGACGGTGCCCATGGTCGCTCCGGCTCCGGGCAGCGCGCCGATCAGACCTGCCGCCACGTTGCCGATACCCTGGCCGACCAGTTCCCGGTCCGGGTTGTGGCGGTTGCCGGTCATCGAATCCGCCACCAGGGAGGTCAGCAGGCTGTCGACCGAACCCAGGAGGGCAAGGATGATC
>JAJEBJ010000107.1 GCA_022822575.1 Alphaproteobacteria bacterium
GCACCAGTGCGCCTGTTCACCGACATCGTCGGGGATGGTGCCGTCCGGCGTGATTCCGATCTGGCCTGAGACATGCAGCTGCTTCATGCCACCCGGAACCACGACGCCGTGGCTGTAGTTCGACAGGGGTGGCGAAACACCATCAGGATTGAATCGTCTCAGCATGGCCGTGGCACTCCCTTCATGCGCAGGATCAGAACGAGAACTCGCTGAACACCGGATCGATGCTGCCTTCCCAGGCGTTCTCCCATCGATCCAGAAGGATCTCCGCCGGGGTCCTCCCCGACATCGCGATCTCCATCAGCGAATCGAGAAAGTGCACCTCGTCGAGGCTGCCGTCGTAGTAGCGCCGCCGGTAGAGGCCCTCACAGGAGATTTCCAGCATTTCGCGGGCGACATCCTGGACGGTTCCCGACCTGAACGGCGCCTTCAGGCCGAGCCGCGGCACGTCCGCCTTCATCCGCACCTGCTCTTCCCAGGTCCAGTCCCGCACCATCTCCCAGGCCGCATCGAGTTGCGATTCCACGTAGAACAACCCGGTCCAGAGCGCGGGCAGGGCACAGATGCGCCGCCAGCTGGCGCCGTCGGCGCCGCGCACTTCCATGTACTTCTTGATCCGGACGTCCGGGAACAGCGTGGTGAGGTGGTCTTCCCAATCTGAGAGCGTCGGGATTTCGCCCGGCAGGGCGGGCAGGCGGCCCGCCATGAAATCGCGGAACGACTGGCCCGAGGCGTCGACATACTGTCCGTCACGCAGCACGAAGTACATCGGCACATCGAGAGCGTAGTCGACGTAGCGCTCGAAGCCGAACCCGTCCTCGGTGACGAACTTCAGCAATCCGCTGCGGTCATTGTCGGTATCGGTCCAGATGTGGGCGCGCATTGACAGGTAGCCGTTCGGCTTTCCCTCGCTGAAGGGCGAGTTGGCGAAGAGCGCGGTGGTCACCGCCTGCAGGGCCTGGGCGACCCTGAACTTCTTCACCATGTCCGCCTCGGAGCCGAAATCCAGATTGGCCTGGATGGTGCAGGTGCCGACCATCATGTCGAGGCCCATGGTCCCCACCTTCTGCATGTACTCCCGCATGATCCGGTAGCGCCCCTTGGGCATCCACGGCACATCCTGCCGGCGGTCGAGAGGTCGGAGACCCAGACCGAGGAAGATGATGCCGAGTTCCTCGGCGACTTCCTGGCACTGGTCCAGGTGGGCATTCACCTCGCGACAGGCTTCATGGAGTGTCTTCAGGGGCGCGCCGGAGAGTTCAACCTGGCCGCCCGGCTCCAGGGAAACGTGCTGCCTGTCCTTCTTCAGCCCTATGACGTGGTCTCCCTCCATGAGCGGTTGCCAGCCGAATCGCTGCAGCTCCTCGAGGATGACGCGGATGCCGTTGGGAGCATCGTACGACAGCGGCGCGCGGGTAACGGCGTCGTAGGCGAACTTCTCGTGCTCCGTGCCGACCCGCCACTCCTCGGGCGGCTTGCATCCCGATTCCAGATGCTCGACGAGCTGGCTGCGGCACGTGACCGGCGTGGTGTTCTGTGCGGAAGGTATGGACACGGTCGTTAGGGCTCCCCGGGCGGCGCGCACGATATCCCGCGTTCAGGGCCCTTGCAAAGAAGGCCGGCGGACGGACAATGTCGAAGGCAGGGCATTGTCGCGCGCCATCCCGGGAGTCACCTGAAATGAGCCGGCGTCCGTTCTCCGGGGAGTGGGTCATGACGCGGGCACCCGCATCATGGCAACCATGGCTGCGTCTGGCGCGCGTGGACAGGCCTGCGGGTTTCTGGCTCCTGATGTGGCCCTGCTGGTGGGCAGTCGCCATGGCGTCGCCGGGATGGCCGGACTGGACGCTCCTCGGTCTCTTCGCCGCCGGGGCCGTGGTGATGCGATCAGCAGGCTGCATCGTCAACGACATGGCCGACCGGCGGATCGACGCCAGGGTGGAGCGTACCCGCGACCGGCCGCTGGCCAGCGGCGCCATCACGCTGCCGGGCGCCCTGGCCTTCCTTGGCCTGCTGCTTGCAGCGGGCCTGGTCGTGCTGCTCCAGTTCAACCAGGCGGCGATCATCACGGGCATCGCCTCGCTAGGCCTCGTGGTCATCTATCCGTTCATGAAGCGCGTCACCTACTGGCCGCAGTTCTTTCTCGGTCTCGCCTTCAGCTGGGGGGCCCTGGTGGGCTGGGTTGCGGTGAGAGGCGCCATCTCGCCAGAGCCCCTGGTGCTTTATCTCGCCGCCATCGCATGGACGATCGGCTACGACACGATCTATGCCCACCAGGACAAGGCGGACGACATCAAGGTCGGCGTGAAGTCGACGGCCCTTGCCTTCGGCGAAAACTCCAAGCCCCTCACCGGTCTCTTCTACGCCGTCTTCGTTGCCGGGGTGGCCCTGGCCGGTTACCTGACTGGAACCGGGTGGCCCTTCCTGGTGTTCCTCGCCATCGCTGCCGCCGATCTGGCAAGACAGCTCGTCACCGTCGATCTCGACGACCCGGCTTCGTGCCACAAGGCCTTCGTCGCCAACAACCGGATCGGCCTCATGGTCTTTGCCGGATTCGTCCTCGGCCGTCTCGTCCCGGTCACGCCGTAACGGACTTCAGCGAGTCGAGCACCATGGACTGGAAGAAGTGCACGTGGTGTTCGCTGTATTCGGGGTGATCCCGGTCAACGACGAACCGTCCCTGGTGATAGCCAAGCGAGTGCAGACCCTGCTGGACATTCTCGCAGAGCCGGACATCCTCCGCCACGAGAACGGTGCGGACATAGTCCATGAACCGCATCTCGAGGTCGGAGGGTTCCCGGGACGTGAAGTAGAAGTCCCAGCGCTCGCGCGTGGTTTCGGGGCCGGTGGGAAGAACCTGGAACATCGCCAGGTGGGGGCTGCCCGGATACATCAGGGGGATCGCCGTCGGCCAGATGTAGCCGAAGAGGGCTTCCTGCTGTTCGACATCCTTCGCATCGAGACGATAGGCGCTGTTGTCGAGATCCCTGGCAGCGATCCTGTGGCTGAAGGTGATGCCGTCATCGGACCAGACGGCCTGGCCGTCGTAGTCGACGAGTTCCATCAGTGACCGGTGATTGGCATCGCAGTGGTAGCACTCGTGGTTGTTGTCGATCACCGTCTTCCAGTTCGCCGCCACGTCGACTTCCCAGCGACAGGCCCGCACCAGGTCCGGCAACCGCGGACAGGCGCGGTGCATGTCCTCGAGAAAGCGCCCCGCCTGGTCGATGAGGGGGATCGCTCCGGCATCGAGATTGACAAAGAGGAAGCCGCCATAGTCCTCGAGACGCACGGGCTTGAGGTCGGCGTTCCCTGCCGTCCAGTCTTTCAGGGGTTCGCATCCCCGGCCGCCCCGAAAGCGGCCGTTGGTGCCGTAGGTCCACTGATGATACGGGCAGGTGATGAAGGCCCTGTTGCCGCAGCCCTCGAGCAGCGGATGGGCGCGGTGGCTGCACACGTTGTGAAAGGCGCGCAAGACGCGATCGTGGCCCCTGATGACGAGAACGTTCTGATCAACGATCCTGCCGGTGAGGTAGTCGCCGCGCCGGGGCAGGTCGCTGACATGTCCCAGGTACCACCAGGTTCGGTAGAAGATCGCCTCGTGCTCGAGGCGCCAGATGGCGGGATCCCGGTACCAGTTCGAGGGCAGCGTGGCGGAGTCCTCGGCAGAGACGCCAAAGCCACCGGCATCGAGCGTGCTTGTCATGGGCGCTGCTCCTCTTCCCCGGCGGCCGGCCGGGGCATGCTCACCTCGAAGAGCGCGCCGCCGCCTGGCCTCTCGAGGCAGACTGCGTCACCACCGTAGCGCCTCGCAATGCGCCGCACCAGATAGAGACCGAGACCGGCGCCCTTGCCATCGGCCGCGAAGGAGCGGAACGGTTCGAAGATGCTCTCCCTCATGGATTCGCTGACCCCCGGACCCCTGTCGGCGACACGAAGACGCACCCGTGGCCCGTCAGCCGCCACATCGACGCTCACCGGACTTCCCGCAGCATGACGCCGCGCATTGCCGAGGAGAATGCGCACGAGGTGGCGGACCAGGTGCTCCTCGGCCGCGATGACGGCCGTGCCGCCGGAGAATGCGACCTCGGAGCGGGCCGCCTCCTCGGCGGCGAGTGCGCCGAGATCGATCTCGTCGAGACGGGCCGGACCCTGCTCGATCTCGAGGCGGCTGCCGAGCAGGATCTCGTCGATCAGCTGATCGAGTTCCGCGATGTCGCACTCGATCCTGGCGACAAGATGTGGATCCGCATGGTCGGCAAGCAACCCCGTGGCCATGGCGATCCTCGCCAGCGGGGATCGCAGTTCATGGGATGCTGCCGCCAGGGTGTTGCGCTGCGCCTCGACCAGATCCTCGATTCGGCCGGCCGCCTGGTTGAAGCTCGTCGCCAGGGCGGCGATTTCGTCCCTGCCCTCGACCTTGACACGCGCAGAGAGGTCCCCTGATCCCAGGGCCTCGACCCTGGATTTCAGCCGCTCGAGACGGCCAGCGAGGCGGCGCGACAGGGGCCAGGCGCCGATGGCGGCGGCAAGGGCGAGAAGCCCGGGAACGAGAATGAACCCGGCTCCGGCGATGCCATCCCTTCTCGCCCGGTCAACCTCCAGGGTCCGGCCGTCGGGAAGCATGATGGCGTGCGTGCGGCCCCACCGCTCCTCTTCGCGATGACCAGGGCCGGAACTCCCCAGGACACGGCCGTTGGGTGCAAGCAGGGTGAAATGGGCATCGAAGTGTCCCGCCAATCCGGCAAGGTGCGCATCGACCTGCTCCCGTGGCGCGCCGACCGGCGGCAGAACCTCCTCGAGGTAGGCGCCCATGCCCCGGACCAGTTCGCCTGGCCGGTGATCACCGGGGATGAACCACCATGCAAGGGCTGTCAGCAGGCCAAACAGGACGATGATGGAAAGGAACGTGAGATAGACCTGGAAGAAGAGGCGCCGCCTCACCCTGCGTCGTCCCGCTGGCCGGTGAAGAGATACCCGGCGCCCCGCAACGTGACGATCCGTCGCGGATTCCCCGGATCATCCTCGATCGCCGCCCTGATTCTCGAGACATGCACGTCGATGCTCCGGTCGAAAGCCTCGAGGGAGGTGCCCCGCACCCTTTCCATCAGCTGATCACGGCTGAGGACACGTCCGGCATTCGCTGCCAGGGCGAGGAGCAGGTCGAACTGATGACCCGTCAGGGCGCGCTCCTCGCCGTCAAGGGTCACCCTGCGTGTCGAGCGGTCGATCACCAGGCGGCCAAACCGCATGATGTCGGGGGTCGACGTGCGCCGGCGAAGGATGGCGCGCAGGCGCGCCAGGAGTTCGCGCGGATTGAACGGCTTGGCGAGGTAGTCGTCGGCGCCGATCTCGAGGCCGACGATACGGTCCTCTTCGGCGCCACGGGCCGTCAGCATCAGGACGGGAACGTCCGAACGTGCCCTGATGGCCCGGCAGACATCGAGTCCGTCGGCATCGGGAAGCATGAGATCGAGGATGACCGCATCGAACCCGCCCCTTGCTGCGGCGGCAAGGCCCCTGGCGGCGCTGGCATGGTGTTCCAGGGTCATGCCCGCCCGTGCCAGATAGACCTTCACCATCCCGGCAAGGTCCCGGTCATCCTCGATCATCAGCAGGTGGGTCACGGGCGCTCGTGACGTTGCATGTGCTCGACAAGTGTTCGGCGCTGTTCGGGCGTGAGCACATCCGCCACATCGGCAAGGGCGGTGACGAGACGCCTGGAGACCTGATCCATGGTCTCCATTCTCTGCTGGCGCAGCTCCTCCAGCGCCTGGCGGTCGACGGTCTCCTCTCCAAGGGTGGTGATGAGCGTCTGCCGGGTCTCGCGGTAGAGGCCGCGCAATTCCTTCATGTCGGCAACCGCCGCCTGGACGATTCCGGCGACCTCCGCGCGCTGGCCATCGCTCGCGTCGACCTTGTCCAGCATGCGGTCAATGCGTTTCTCCGCGAACCGTTCAATGTCGTGGCCATGGAACGCGAAGGAAGCGGCACCGACGGCAACGATAATGCCGAGGGCAATGCCTCCGGCGATCCACCAGCGGCGGCGACGGGGTTTGTGAGTCGTGTCGGTCATGGGTCGGTCCCTGTTCCGGTGAGGAGACTCATCATGAACGCCGTCGATGTCCCGACTGTTGCCCTTGTGTAAAGTTGTGTTGCCGGACTTGACCTACATGCGCATGCGCGAGCCGGACGGATCGAAGAGCGGCGCGTCAACGATTCTGGCAAGGCGCATGTCGCCCAGGATCTCGATCAGGAATTCGCCACCGGTCTCCGTCATGTCGACCGGCACGAAACCCAGGGCCACGGACTTCTCCACGTGGTGGGCGTATCCCCCCGACGTGACGAAACCGACGACCTTGCCGTCCCTCCACACCGGTTCATCGGCAACGCAGTCGGCATCGTCGGCATCGACGACGAACGTCACCAGCCGCCTGCCGGGCCCTTCCTCTGCTTCCCTCAAGGCCACCTCACGCCCGGGGAAGGCGTCCTTGTCGAAGGCGATGAAGCGATCGAGACCTGTCTCGGCGGCGGTGTAGTCAGGCCGGTACTCGCGCAACCACGAACCGAAGGATTTCTCCAGGCGCAGACTCATCATGGCGCGCATGCCGAAGGGTACCAGGCCGAGGTCCGCGCCTTCGCCGTCGAGTGTCTCGAAGAGGGCATTCTGCGAAGCGGGCGGCACGTAGATCTCGTAGCCGAGATCCCCGGTGTAGCTCACCCGCTGCACGGTGGCCTCGACTCCGCCGATGGTGATGTGGCGAACGGCGCGGAAGGGCATGGCGTTTCCCGACACATCGGCATCCGTGGTGCGTTGCAGAAGGTCGCGGGCGCGCGGCCCGGCAATCTGGAATCCGACGAGGGCGCGCGAGATGTTGGTGACCGTCACCCCGTGCTCGGGCAGGAGATCGAGAAAGAGGCGCATGTGGGCATCCTGGGCGACGTAGCTCGCCTGCACCCTGAAACTCTCCGGCCCGTCCCTGGCAATGGTGAAGTCTCCCGCCAGGCGGCCACGGTTGTTGAGCAGCGGCGACAGCGTGAGCCTGCCCTCCTTCGGCACACGCCCGGCCATGATGCTGTCGAGCCAGGCCGCGGCGCCCTCCCCTTCGATGCGGAACTTCGAAAAATTGTGGATCTCGTTGATGCCCACGCCCTCGCGAACGCCACGGCATTCGCGGGCCGTCGCGGCAAAGGCATTCGAACGGCGGAAACTCGGCGTCTCGTAGAGCGGCTCGCCCGGCAGTGCGAAGTAGTTGACATGTTCCATGCCGAAGGCGCTGCCGAAGACGGCGCGGCGCTCCTTCCAGACGGCATGGGCCGGCGTCGTGTGGAAGGGACGCCCGGCGGGAAGCTCCTCGTTGGGATAGGCGATGGCAAAGCGCCTCTGGTAGTTCTCGCGGGTCTTCGCACGGGTCCAGTCAGGCGTCGTCCAGTCACCGAAACGCGCCACGTCCATGGCGAAGATGTCCCGTGACGGTTCGCCCTCGATCATCCACTCGGCCAGCGCCAGTCCGACGCCTCCGGCCTGGCTGAATCCCGCCATGACGGCACAGCAGGCCCAGTACCCGTCCACGCCCGGAACCCTCCCCACCAGGGGATTGCCGTCGGGAGCGAAAGTGAAGGGACCGTTGATGATTCGCTTGATTCCGGCGGACTGCAGCACGGGATAGCGCCGGTAGGCGGTTTCCAGCGGTCCGGCGATGCGGTCGACGTCATCGGCGAGAAGTTCGTGCCCGAAGTCCCAGGACGTGCCGTCGACGGCCCAGTGCCGGCACGCCTGCTCGTAGATGCCGATGACGAGACCCCGGCCTTCCTGCCTGAGGTAGCTTTCCCCGGCGGGGTCCATGACATGGGGAAGTTCCTTCGCGTGCCCGTAGACCTCCGCAATATCGCCGGTGACGAGGTACTGGTGCTCGAGCGGGTGGAGAGGCAGGCGGACACCCGCCATCATGCCCACTTCGCGGGCCCACAGTCCGGCAGCGTTGACGACATGTTCGGCAACGACGGACCCCTTCTCGGTGACGACATTCCAGTGGCCGTCGCTCTTCTGGTGAAGTTCGAGCACACGGTTGTGGAGCGAGATCTCGGCCCCGGCCATCCGTGCCGCGCGGGCATAGGCATGGGTCGTTCCGGAAGGGTCAAGGTGTCCGTCGAGAGGATCCCAGAGCGCCCCGAGGAGACCGTCCGTATTGATGATGGGGGTATAGTCCGCGATCTCGCCCGGACCGATGATCTCAGTTTCGAGTCCCATGTGGCGGTGCCGGGCCCGTTCGGCCTTGAGGAAGTCCATCCTGTCGGGCGTTTCGGCGATGGTCAGGCCACCGACATGGTGGAGGCCGCAGGAAAGGCCCGTGATCTCCTCGAGCTCGCGATAGAGGCGGATGGTGTAGCCCTGCAGGGCCGCGATGTTGGGGTCCGCGTTCAACGTGTGGAAGCCGCCCGCCGCATGCCACGTCGAGCCCGATGTCAGGTCCGATCGCTCGATGAGCATGACATCGGTCCAGCCGAACTTCGTCAGGTGATAGAGGACACTGCACCCGACAACGCCGCCACCGATGACGGCCACACGCACATGGGAGCGCATCGCGCTGCTATCCCAGAACGGAGAAGGAACTGTTCTGGTTGATCTCCCGGTTGCGCGAGAAGAAGGACAAGTCGACGTCGCGATCGATGTGCGGGAGATGGAAGCTCACCGGATCGACATCATGGTCCTGGCCGTCCTCGCAGGCGGCGATCAGGGTCGCCATCATCTCCCCGGCGATGGGCGCGTTCTTGAACTGGTTGCCGCTGGTGCCGATCGCCAGGTAGAAGCCGCCAAGATCCGACTTGTCGTAGATGGGTCCCCAGTCCTCGGTGACATCGTAGAGGTCGACCGCGCCCCGTGCCGCAGAACCCGGAATCTTCAGTCCCGGGAAACGTTGTGCCTGGCGCATGACAAGGGTTGTCCACATGCCCGTGAATTCCTGGAGATAGTCATCGGGATCAACCCATTCCCTCTCGTCGCAAGCCGGATCCTCGCTGCCGATGAGAATGTGATTGCCCGTCTCGGGGCGGCAGTAGGTGCCGATCTCGCTATCCGAAAAGACATGGCTGACACCGGAATCGTAGTCGTCCGGCGCCGGGACGTGGGCGACTTCGTGGCGCAGGGCGCGCGTCGTGATGCGCATGGTGCCGGCAAGACCCGCCATCTCGTTGACCTTCGACGAGTGCGGGCCGGCGACGTTGACCACCACAGGCGCATCGATCTCCTCGCCATTGTCGAGGGTGACGCCCTTCACGCGCCCGTTGTCGCGGCGGATGGCGGCGACCGTGGCATTGAAGCGGAACGATGCGCCGAACTTTTCCGCAGCCCGCTGGACGTTGTGACCGGCAAGTTGCGGGTCCGAGATGTAACCGCCGCGCGGGAAGTAGGCAGCGCCGACGATCTCGCGGCCAAGGGACTCGCCGAATTCGGGATCATCGGTGCGGCGCGGCTCGCCGAAACACGCCGTCGACACGGACGGCATGCGCTGGCAGACCTCCTCGGGCGTGAGTTCCTGGTAGGGACAGCCGATCTCGTCCATCACCTTGAGGATGCTCTCGAGAAAGTTGTTCTGCCGGGTCTTCATGATCATGCAGCCGACATTGTGGTACCGCGCCATGCCGCGTTCATCGAGCACCCCGCAGTAGTTCTCCCAGTCGGACCAGTAGAAATGGCTCTCGTAGGCAATGGCCGAACCGTGCACCGTGGAATAGTAGGGGCGGACGATGGCGCAGGAATTGGCCGTCGAGCCGTAGCTGGCCGCCGGCAACCGGTCGATGGACAGGACATTCATGCCCCGTGCGGCAAGTTCGCGTGCCGTGCTGGCGCCGATGATCCCCGCTCCGATCACGATGGCGTCCCTTGTGTCAGCCATGGCTTCAGGTCTCCCTTGTTCTCCCGGACACACTCCGGACACGGCCTCAATACCACCGGTTGACGGTCTCCCGCCACCCTGGATCCGGCGCCGGCGCAACCGGACACGAAGGTGGCTTGCGCAGCCGCCCGGGACATGCTTGATGGTCGCCATGAACGACACCCCGACAAGCGCCCGGACGACGGGTGCCCACCCCTTGCCGGAACGGGGACAGGAATGGCGCGAGCGCCTGGATCTCGGCAGGCTCGCCCGCTTGAGAAGCGAAATCGCGCGGGCCGACTGCGGGGCCGGTCTCTTCTACGACCCGGTCAACATCCGCTACGCCACCGGCACCTCGAACATGCAGGTCTACGCCCTTCACAATCCCTGCCGGTATGTGTTCGTGCCAGTGGAGGGCCCCGTCGTGCTCTTCGAGTTCAAGGGGTGTGGGCATCTCTCCAAAGACTGCGTCGCCGTCAACGAGGTTCGCGATGCCGTCCCGTGGTACTTCAGCGTCTCGGGCCCGAGAACCGGCGATCTGGCCGGACTCTGGGCGGCGGAGATCCTCGAGCTGGTGGCGGCTCACGGTGGCGGCAACCGTCGAATTGCCATTGATCGTGTCGATCCCCAGGGACTGGATCGCTTACGGGAATCGGGATGCCCGGTGGTTGACGGCCGGGAGGTGGCGGAACGCGCGCGCCGCATCAAGACGCCTGAGGAGGTCGATGCCCTGCGCGACGCGGTTGCCGTCTGCCAGACCGGCATCGTGCGCATGATGGAAGCAACCGAGCCAGGCATGACCGAGAACGCGATCTGGTCGGTCCTTCACGAAACCAACATCCGCATGGGTGGGGAGTGGATCGAGACAAGGCTCTTCAGTTCCGGTCCGCGCACCAACCCCTGGTACCAGGAGGCCTCGAACCGACGCGTCGAGGCAGGCGACATGGTGAGCCTGGATTCCGATCTCATCGGTCCGATGGGCTATTCGGCTGACATCTCGCGCAGCTGGATCGTCGACGGCAAGACACCCTCGGGAGAGCAGAGGACGCTCTACGGCCTTGCCTTCGAACAGGTGATGAGAAATCAGGAGCTCTTCCGTCCAGGGGCGACATTCGGCGAGATCGCCGGCAAGGCCTTCGCCCTGCCGGGGAGTTTCTCGGAGTACCAGATTCCGGCTGTCGCCCACGGCGTCGGCCTCGTCAACGAGTACCCGATCGTCCTCCATGCTGCCCGCCACAGGGAAAGAGGACACGAGGGCATGATCGAGGCCGGCATGGTCTTCTGCATCGAGAGCTACGCCGGCAAGCCCGGCGGGACGGAGGGTGTCAAGCTCGAACAGCAGATTCTCGTGAAGGAGGATGGCATCGAGCTCCTCTCCGACATGCCCTTCGAGACAGAGTTGCTGTAGGCCGGCACAGGCAACGGTTGCAGGAGATCGGGCAACTGTCAGTCGCACGCGACGAGGTGCTCGAGTTCCAGGGTGTCGAGCACC
>JAJEBJ010000382.1 GCA_022822575.1 Alphaproteobacteria bacterium
TCCCCGCATAATGCCACGGCGACGCCGCCGCCAAAGCCGGCTTCCTTCGTTTCGACCTCGGTCAGTTTCTCTTCGAGGCGGGGGCCGAGCAGTCCGTCATGACCCATTGCCGGCCTCTTTCTTTGGCACCTCTGATTTCACGGTCAGGCCGATCCGTTCCGCCACGCCACCTTCGGCGACGAATTCTTCCAAGGCTTGACGACGCTGCAGCTTCTGGTGACGTTCCTGGCCGATTTGGTTGATCGCGACCGCGGTGACCAGCGCGCCGCCCACCACAAGACGGCCGATATTCGGATCGAGTCCCATCGCGGTGATGCCGCTGGTCACCAGTCCCAGCAGCACGACCGACAGTACCACCCCGGAGATGCGGCCTTCGCCACCGGTGATCGCCACGCCGCCGAGAACCACCGCGGTGATCACCTCAAGTTCGAACCCGATCCCGAAATTCGGACTTGCCCCGCCAAGTCGGCTCCCCGCCAGAATGCCGGCGAGGCCCGCCGTCAGCCCGGATGCGACGAAGAGGCCTTGCGTGATCCTCTTGCCACTGAGGCCAGCCAGTTCCGCGGCGCGTTGGTCATCCCCAAAGGCCCGGATGTGGAGTCCGGTCCGCGTCTGCATTAGTAGGAAGGCGGCACCGGCTGCCACCGCGGCAAAGATCACGATGGGCAGCGGCACACCGAAAGCGCCAGAGCGGCCCAGTTCAGTGAACCCTGCGGAGACGCCCGTGACACTGCTGTCGCCGGTCAGGATGAGCACGAGCCCTCGGATGAACGTCAGTGCTCCCAGCGTTACGATGATCGGGGAGACGTTGATGCGCCAGACGATCAATCCGTTGATCAGGCCAACGACTCCGCCACTTGCGACACCTGCAAAGAGCGCGAGGCCAGGAGGGAACGACTGCGCCAGCAGTGCCGCGACTACCGCCGACAGCGCGAAGATGGAGCCAATGGACAGGTCGATCTGGCCACCGATCATCAGAAGGGCCGCGCCGATGGCCGCGATGCCGATGAAGGAAACGTTGAGCCCGATCACACGCAGGCTCGCCAGCGTCAGGAAGTTGTCGTTGACCAATTGCGCCACTACGCTGAATGCAACGATCAGGGCGATTAGCGTGATGTTTCGAATCGCGGCTTCCGAGCGCTGCGCACCAATCCGGGGCCGCCGGCCAGACGCTGCCTTTGTGCTATTCATGCCCGGCCATTCTCGCGGCGAGCTCAGATCGGGTGATCTCGTTGCGAGGCACGTCGGCGACTACGAAGCCGAGGCGCAGAGCGACGATCCGGTCGGCAATCTCGTAAACGTCGTCGACGTTGTGCATGATGACCAGCGCGGCAAGGCCGGTGCGCGCAACGTTGCGGATCGCATCCAGCGTCGCGGCGGTCTGCTTGATGCCGAGAGCGGCTGTGGGTTCGTCGAAGATTACTATGCGGCTTGCCGAATGCACCGCGCGGGCAACCGCGATGGCCTGACGCTGGCCCCCCGAGAGTTTCTCGACCGGCAGGTCGACACTCGGAATTCGCGCGGAGACAGCGCGGAGGCTCGCCTCGGCGATGTCCCGCGCCCGCGGCCGGTCCAGGATCTCAAGCGGGCCCAGGCGAAAGCGCGCCGGTTCCCGGCCGAGCACGATGTTCTCTGCGCCCGAGAGCTTGTCACAGAGTGCAAGATGCTGGTGGACAGTCTCTATGCCGAGGCCCTGTGCCTGGCGCATGTCGTAGCCTTCATAGGCGCGTCCCCCCACGAAAATCCGCCCACGATCAGGGGAGAGCGTCCCGCTGAGAATCTTGGCGAGCGTGCTCTTGCCGGCACCATTATCCCCAACGAGGCAAACGATCTCACCATAGTCGATCGAGAGCGACACCCCGTGCAAGGCTCGCACGGCACCATAGAAGCGCGTGATCCCTTCGCAAGCGAGCGCAACGCCTTCTGCCATGGTGGTTTGTCTTTCGATCCCCGCGTCGGTCCAATGGAAACGGCGGGACCCGATTGCCGGACCCCGCACGCTGTTTCACTCGGCCGGAGTAGGATCGCCTTGCGACAGGACGATGTCCGAATACCTGCTGACCTCGGCGAAGATCGGCTGCGCCGCCTCGCTGAACGGGTCGATCGTGATCGCACGGTATTCGCCAAGGCTTTCGGGCGTGACCAGACGACCTTGCTGCACACGGGTTGGCGGAACGTCCTCACCGCGCAGCAGAGCCTCGGTGTCCCGCATGGTCAGGATCGCGCTGAAGCCGAACATATAGCCCCATGTCACCTGATAGGGCGTGCCGTCCTCGATAGCCGTCAGCGCATCAGGCAAGCCATCGGTGCCACCGATGAACAGGGATTCAGGATCGGTCCGGCCCGCCTCGGTTGCGGCCTGCAGTGCTCCGATCCCCACGTCGTCGTTGAAGGCCAGAAGCACACGGATATCGGGATTGGCGGCGAGGATGTTCGCAGCGCCTTCCGCGCCTTCGAGCCGGTCATAGGCGTCGACTTCAGCGACGACTTCGGCATCCGAATTCTCCAATATACCGTCACGCATCCCCAAACTGCGCTCAGCAAGGCCGCTGTCCCCGGACTGCGACAGGATCCCGACGGTTCCGCTGCCGCCATGTGTGTCGTTCAGCCACGCAGCGGCTGCAGCCCCGACCTCATAACCGGAATCATAGAAGTCAAGCATGACGTTCTGATCGACATCCGAGATCGCGAAGCCGGAGTGGTTTACCACTATCGTGCCTTGGGCCTTGGCGTTCTGGATCGCGAGTTCCCAGCCGACATCGCTGGCCGCTGTAATGATAACGGCATCCGCGCCCTGCGCCGCGAGCCCTTCGACATCGGTGGTCTGCTTGAGGGGATCACCTTCGGCACTGACAATCACGAAAGCCGCTTGTCCGGACCCTTTGGTTGTCGCCTCGAGCGTGTCGGCGAAGTTGTCGATCACCTCAAGTCCGCTCACGGGAATGGAATACCCAATCGTTTGGTCGGAAAGGTC
>JAJEBJ010000196.1 GCA_022822575.1 Alphaproteobacteria bacterium
TTGCGCTCCACGGCATCAACGGCGAACACGCCGCTCAGCACGCTGGCAGCAGCCTCCGCCGCCATGGCCTCGTCGGCCAGGGTGAACTTCTCGAGCCGGACGCCATCGAGCTGATGGAGCCGCGCGGTCAGGGACGCACCACCAGCGGTTCCCAGATCGGCATCGACCGACCAGTACTCCCGGGGCGTGAAGCGCTCGATTTCCGCCTCGCGCTCGCAGATCAGGCGCAGAGCCACCGACTGCACGCGGCCGGCCGACTTGCAGTCGCAACCGGGCAGCTTGTGCCAGAGAATCGGCGACAGGGTGAATCCGATGAGATAGTCGAGAGCCCGCCGGGCCAGTTGCGCCTCGACGAGATGCATGTCGATGTCGCGTGGATCCGACATGGCGCTGCGCACGGCGTCCGACGTGATCTCGTTGAACACCACGCGCTTCACCGGACGATCCGCCGCCTTGCCGTTGTCCTTGAGCCAGTTCAGCACATGCCAGGCGATGGCCTCGCCTTCCCGGTCGGGGTCCGTGGCGAGAACCAGGGAATCCGACTTCTTCAGCGCCGTGGAGATGGTGTTGAGTGCCTTGAGAGACCTGGAGTTGGTCTCGAATGTCATCTCGAAATCGTGCTCCGGCTGCACGGAACCGTTGCGCGAAGGCAGATCGCTCACGTGTCCGTAACTTGCCAGCACGGTGTAGTCCGGACCCAGATACCTGCTGATGGTCTTCGCCTTGGCAGGAGATTCAACGACAACGACCTGCATGGACATCCCCAAGATCCGTCCGGCACGTGCTAAGTGGCACCGGTCGCACGGTCCGTCAAGGAGGTCGCCGCTCTCCGGGGAGTGCGGGGCGCTTATCCAGGGGCCTCACCGGCACGGCGTTCCGGGATGCGCGCCGAGGCGCCTTACCGGCCGATCCGCGGCTCTTCTCCGGTCATGAGACGGCGGATGTTCCCATGGTGACGGACGACCACCAGCAGGGCGACCAGGACCATCACGCCGGCGTACTGCTTGTCGCTCGTGAGCATCCAGATGGCGACCGGCGAGGCGATGATGCTCGCCATCCCGGCGACAGACGAGATCCGGGTCATGCCGGCCACCGCCAGCCACACCGCCAGGATGGCCAGCCCCGATTGCCATGAAAGTGCCAGGGTGACGCCCAGCGCCGTGGCAACAGCCTTGCCGCCACGGAACTTCAGCCACGGGTTGAACATGTGCCCTGCCACGACGAACAGTGCGGCGATGACAGCCATGTCGGGACCACCGGTGTCATGGCCGATGATGACGGCCAGCACTCCCTTGGCATAGTCGAGAACCAGTGTGGCTGCAGCGGGCAGCTGTCCCGCAGTCCGCAGGACGTTGGTGGCGCCGATGTTGCCCGAACCGCTCTCGCGGAGGTCATGGCGTCCGGCAAGCCTGGCTGCAATCAGGCCTGAAGGCAATGAACCGAGGAGCCATGCGGTTATGGCGCCCAGCAGGAAGGGCCACAGGTAGGGCAGGGCATCGAGCGTGAGCATGCGTTCGTCGAACAAGGAGGCCCCCGATCTCGCCGGCATCATTTTGCGCCCGACATCGGGCCTGGTCCAGCCCTGCGATTCGGGGGCTTCTCAATCGCAGGTCGTGGAGGCGATATCCATCACCGTGCGGCCGCTCACCACGGTGCGAACCGCGCCACCGGTGACGGTGCGGCCCTCGAAGGGGGAATTTTTTGATTTGCTCTGGAACGCCTGGTTGTCGATCTGCCAGGTCATCGAGGGATCGATGAGGACGATGTCAGCCGGGCCTCCGACGCTGAGCCGACCGGTCTTGAGACCGAGAAGGTCCGCAGGTCGGCAGGTCACAAGGGCCAGTGCATCCACCAGGTCAAGCCGTCCCGAGGCGACGATCTCGAGAACCAGGGGAAGCAGTGTTTCGAGTCCGACGATGCCGAAGGCCGCCTGGGCGAACGGTTGCCTCTTGCTGTCCTGGTCGCGTGGTTCGTGGGCCGATACGACGGCATCGATCACCCCCTCGGCCAGAGCCGCCACCAGGGCCTGGCGGTCTTTCTCGCTGCGCAATGGAGGCCGGACCTTGGTGAAGGTGAGGTAGTCCCCCACCGCACTTTCGTTAAGCACCAGGTAGTGAGGAGCGGTGTCCGCACTCACCGGCAATCCCCGTGCCTTCGCCTGGCGCACGAGATCGGCGCTCTCGGCGGTCGTGATACTGCTCAAATGCAGGCGCCCTCCGGTCATCTCCACGAGGCGGATGTCGCGGGCGATCATGATGGTTTCGGCTTCGGGCGCCATTCCTTCCAGGCCCAGGCGTGTTGCCGTCTCGCCGCTGTTCATGACTCCGTCCCCCGTGAGGTCGAGATCCTCGGCGTGGTGCATGACCAGGGCATCGAAGACAGTGCCGTAGGACAAGGCTCGACGCAGCACGTTGGCGTTCATGATGGGGCGAGGGCCGTCAGAGAAGGCAAGGGCGCCAGCCTCGCCGAGCAGCCCGAGTTCGGTGAGCTGAGTCCCCTTGCGGCCCTGTGTGACGGCGGCGACGGGATGGACCTTCACAAGGGAGGTCTCTCGCGCCCGGCGTTCGATGAAGTGAACGAGAGAGACGTCATCGATGGTCGGTCTGGTGGTCGGCATGCAGGCGATCGACGTGACGCCGCCCACGGCAGCAGAACGGCTTGCAGTGTGGATTGTCTCCTGGTGT
>JAJEBJ010000225.1 GCA_022822575.1 Alphaproteobacteria bacterium
ATACCGGATAGTCGCCGGAGGCGATGTTGTCGAACGTCGGTTCGACACCGTTCATCATCGACCCCTGGATCTTGTTGATGTTCTGATCGAGGAAGGAAAATCCGAAGATGCCGAAGGCGTCCGGATCGGCTTCGAGCTTCTGGACAATCAGGTTGTCGTTTTCCCCGGCCTCGATGAAGGCGCCGTCCTCGCGGATCGAGGCACAGATGCTCTCGAAGCGGTCTTCATCCGACTCTTCGATCATAACGACGGCTTCGAAGTGCTCGCATCCCTCCTCCATGACGAGTTCGACGAAGGCGTCGCGCGTGCCGGATGTCGGCGGCGGGCCCATGACCCTGATGGCGACGGCGGGCAGCGAGTCGTTGATCTCGTTCCACATCGTGTAGGGATTGGCGACGATGTTGCCATCCGCATCGGGAACCTCGGCCGCAAGAGCAAGCCACAGGTCCGGAATGTCGATGGAGAGCTGGTCCGTGCCACGCGAGTTGCCGAGCACGATCCCGTCGAAGCCGACCATGACCTCCGTGATGTCCGAGATGCCGTTTTCGGCGCAACGCTCGACTTCGCTGGACTTGATGCGGCGCGAGGCATTCGTGATGTCGGGATGCTCGAAGCCGATGCCGGCACAGAAGAGCTTCAATCCACCGCCCGACCCGGTCGACTCGACAACGGGTGTCGGAAAGTCGCTGTTCTGGCCGAATTGCTCGGCGACGGCGGTTGAAAACGGAAACACGGTCGACGAACCGACGATCCTGATCGTATCCCGCGCATCCTGCGCGGTCGCCGCAAGAGCCGTCAGGGCACTGACGCCTGCAGCAAGGACAACACTCAACACTCTGGACTTCATGTCATGGTCCCCCATGGGTTGACAGTTAGGGTGCATCGGCGCGCACCCTAGGGAGACTTCATGACACTTTCGTGAAACACGACAGGCAGCCATACCGTGAAGATGGATCCCTTGCCCGGAGTGCTCGCCACGTGCAGTTCGCCACGGTGGCGCGAGAGAATGTGCTTGACGATGGCAAGGCCAAGACCGGTTCCACCCCGTTCGCGGCTGCGCGCCTTGTCGACGCGGTAAAACCGCTCGGTGAGCCGCGGAAGGTGGTGGGCCCCGATCCCGTCGCCCTGATCGGCGACGGAAATCCATGCCAGCCGGCCGCGCGCGACCCGCAGGTGATCGGGTGGCCGCTCCACGATGCCGGCGGCGAGACTGACTGCGGTCCCCTCCCTGCCATACCCGATGGCGTTGGCGATAAGATTGTAGAAGGCCTGTTCGATCTCGTCCTCGTCACCCCGCACCGGGGGCATGGAGTCGGGGATGTCGAGATCGATGGTCATCGATCGCCTGTCGGCTTCGAAGTGAAGCGCGGAGGCGAGGCGGCAAAGCAGCGGCGCAATGGCGACCTCGCCTGTCGGCTGGGCGTGTTCCCGGATCTCGATGCGCGACAGCGACAGGAGATCCTCGACCAGATTCGCCATGCGCCTGCCCTGTTCTTCCATCATCGCGAGGAACCTTGCGCGCGAATCGGCATCGTCCCTTGCCGGACCCTGCAGGGTCTCGATGCAACCGATGAGCGTGGTGAGCGGCGAACGGATCTCGTGGCTGGCATTGGCCACGAAATCCACGCGCATCTGTTCTGTTCTGCGGGCTCCGGTGACATCGTGGCACACCACCATCAGCGCTGCATCGCCCATTCCGGCGGGCAACGGTGCGACATCGAGGACGAGGTGGCTGTCGACGTGGTCACGGGTCACGACGACTTCTATGACACTGGAGAGGCCGTCACCGAGGCCTGATGCGACGGCGCCGTCGAAACCGGGATCCCGCAGGATCCTGGAAACGTGCTGCCCTGCCTGGAGGTCGCCAAACACCCGGCCTGCAGCATCGTTGAAACGCACCAATTCACTGTCCTTCGAGACCAGCAGGACAGGCGCGGTCAGGGCGTCAAGCAGGTAATCGTTGTCCCTCGCCAGGCGATGAATGCGCGTGTCCCGTTCATCGAAAGCGTGTGTCACGGCGTCAACGAGAAACTGCAGCTGCGAAACAAGCGGTCCACCGCGCAACCGCGGGGGCTCGAAATCAGGCGAGCCGCTCCGCCGGATGACCCAAGACCTGATGTTGTCCGCGCCCGAAACAAGGGGCCACACCAGCACCACGCTTGTCACTGCCAGGACGGCAAATCCGGCGAGGGCCGCCGCCACGGCAAGTTTTCCGGTCGCCACCAGGACAAGGAAGACCCCTGCCTGGACAAGGACCAGAGGCAGAATCAGAACCATGACGGAATACGTACCACCATGGTCATGGACACCACTCTGCGCCGCAGGCCATCAATCCTCGATATCGATGGCCGCCAGAGCCGCCATGTTGAGGAGGTCGTTGACCGTCGCCCCCAGGCGGACGATCTGAACCGGCTTCTCAAGACCAAGAAGAATCGGCCCGATCACGCGGGCGCCATCCATCGCCTCGACCAGCCTGTAGGAAATGTTGGCGGCGTGAAGGTTGGGCATGATGAGAACATTGGCCGGACCGCCCAGCGCGATGAAGGGATAGTAGTCAAGCGAGTTCTTGTCGAGCGCGGTGTCGCCCGCCATCTCGCCGTCGACCTCGAAGTCGACCTTGCGTTCCTTGAGGATGCGCACGGCCTCGCGCAGGTGGGCCGTCCGCCGTTCGCCGCGGCTGCCAAAATTGGAAAACGACAGCAGGGCGACCCGCGGTTCGACGCCCAGTGCACGTGCCTTGGCGGCCGCCTGGACCGTGATGTCCGCGAGGTCCCGAGCCGACGGTTCCTCGTTGATGGTGGTGTCGGCCAGCAGCAGCGTGTGCTGGGAGGAGACGAGGATGGTCATGCCGAAGACGATCTGGCCGTCGCCGGCCTTCAAAGCCCTCTGGACATGGGAGAGCGCGCCCGGATAGGACCGGGTGAGGCCGGTGACCATGGCATCGGCATCACCTGTCGCCAGCATGGCCGCGGCGAAGACATCGCGATCCAGGTGGATCCAGCGCTGGCAATCGCGAAGCAGCGCACCACGGCGCTGCATGTGGGCATAGACATGGTTGACGTACTGCTCGGTATCCACGGCATCCGCGTTCGCGATCTCGAGGCCGCCCGGGCTGACGCCAAGCGTCTCCATCTTCTCCTGGATGTACTGCGTCCTGCCGACGAGGATGGCGACGCCGAGTCCCTGGTCACGCCACAGTGCCGCTGCCCGGATGGTCTTTTCCTCCTCGCCTTCGGCAAACACGATCCGCGCCTGACGCCGGCGCACGGTCTCGAAGATCTCGTGCATGCGCCCGGCAACCGGAGAAAGCAGGCCGGAGAGGCGGGCCTGATAGGCCTCGGTGTCGATGATCGGCCGGCGTGCCACACCCGTGTCCATGGCCGCGCTCGCCACGCGCGATGGCACCCGTGATATGAGGCGGGGATCAAAGGGCTTGGGAATGATGTAATCCGGCCCGAAGCGCAGGTGGTCGCCGGCATAGGCCGACGCCACCTCGTCGGGCACGTCTTCCCTTGCCAGGGAGGCGATCGCCTCGGCGGCGGCAATCTTCATGGCGTCGTTGATCGTCGTGGCCCGCACATCGAGCGCGCCTCTGAAGATGTAGGGGAACCCCAGGACATTGTTGATCTGGTTGGGATAGTCGGAACGGCCGGTCGCCACGATGGCGTCCTCGCGGACCTCCTGGACATCCTCGGGCAGGATCTCCGGATCCGGGTTCGCCATGGCGAAGATGATGGGGCGTGCGGCCATCGACGCGACCATGTTCCCTGTCACGGCATCCTTGACCGAAACGCCGAGGAAGATATCCGCCCCCTCCATGGCATCCTCGAGTGTCCTTGCGGACGTCTCGACGGCATGGGCCGACTTCCACTGGTTGATGCCCTTTGCCCGTCCCTGGTAGACCACGCCCTGAGAATCGCACAGGATGGCGTTGTCATGGGGAAGGCCGCGTGCCTTCACCAGTTCGAGGCAGGCAATTCCGGCCGCTCCCGCACCGTTCACCACCACCTTGCAGTCGGCCAGTTCCTTGCCGGCGATCTCCAGGGCGTTGATGACACCGGCAAGGCAGATGATGGCCGTTCCGTGCTGGTCATCGTGGAAGATCGGAATGTCGACGATCTCCCTCAGGCGCTGCTCGATGATGAAGCACTCCGGCGCCTTGATGTCCTCGAGATTGACGCCGCCGAAGGTCGGGCTGATGAGTTTCACCGTCTGCACGATCTCGTCGACATCCTCGCTGTCGATTTCGATATCGATGCCGTCGACATCGGCGAAGCGCTTGAAAAGGACCGCTTTTCCTTCCATGACCGGCTTGGCGCCCAGAGCGCCGAGATTGCCCAGTCCCAGGACGGCCGAACCGTTGGAGATGATGGCGACGACATTGCCTTTCGCGGTGTAGTCGAAGACGGTTGCCGGTTCCCGGTGGATCTCGAGACAGGGCGCCGCGACCCCCGGAGAGTAGGCGAGCGAGAGCTCCCTCGCCGTGTTGAGCGGCTTTGTCGGCGTGATCGCCAACTTGCCGGGACGCCCCTCCGCGTGGAACTTGAGAGCATCGATGTCACTGACCCTGACCTGATCCGCCATGGAATGCGCCGCTTCTTCCCCCTGGAACCATGAAGCGTAGCCCCACAGTGACTGGTGATAAAGCCGTCAGACAGTTTCGCGATGACAGGGATGCATGACGGCCTCCTCCATCCGCGTCGCGCGAGCATCATGCGCCACCCGCTGGACAAGCCTGGGATCCAGACCAACCGATATCCGGATCGGCGCAGGCCCGGGGTGCGTTGGCCGGGATGTGGCGGAAGTTCCCGGTTCTCCTCCACGACGTTGCAACGACCGCAATGCTGGCCTGGTTCGGCCTTGAGGCATGCACGATCCGGATCGTGACGTGCGACACGCCGCAGCATGGCCGGACGATCATCAAGGCGCGGCTCAGGACCGGCGAGACGTGTCACGACGATCGACAAGAAAGAGTTGTTCGGGCGTCTGAGGCAAGTCATGGAACGCAACGCGAGGCAGGCGGTGACCGTTGCGAGAAAGCCGCTAGGATGGGTTCATGGACGAAGACATTCTCACTCCCCAGACCCAGGCGCTTCACGGCACGGTGCCGCTTCGGCGGCGGGAACTGAAGTCCCTGATGCGGCGCTCCGATCTCCCGGCCCTGATCCGTTTGCCGCTATGGTACGGCGTGCTGGCCTCCACGGCCC
>JAJEBJ010000190.1 GCA_022822575.1 Alphaproteobacteria bacterium
CCACCACCGGGCTCTCCGGGCCCGGATCGAGCAACGAGCCGGGCCGGGTCACTATCTCCAGCGGCCGATAGCAACCGCCACACGGCTGAATGTCGGCGCCAACGAGCGACTTGACCACGTAGAAGACAGAAGCGGCAGCAATGAAGGGCGTGGTGTTCACCGGCCCCCGCGCCGCATCGTCCGCATCCGAAAAGTCGAACCGGGCCCGCTTGCCCGCGATGGTCACCCGCACCCGGACGGCGACGGGGCCACCGCCGGCAGCATCGTCGTCCAGCCAGTCTTCGCCCGTGTAGACACCGTCGGGGATCGCCTCAAGCGCTTCACACATCTGGGCTTCGGCCCGGTCGTTGATGGCGTCGATGGCGGCCATCACGGTGCTCCTGCCGTGTTCCGTCATGACTTGATGAATCCGCATCTCGGCGGCTCTCCCTGCCGCAACTTGCGCCAGGATGTCTCCCTCGCGCTCTTCGGCGCCCCGCACGTTGGCAGCAATCATGTCGAGCTTCTCACGGTCGGGGCCGGCGGCGGCAAAAAGACGGAACGGAGGGATGCGAAGTCCTTCCTGCCAGGCGTCGGTGGCGTTAGCGAAGTAGCTGCCGGGCGCGGCTCCGCCGATGTCCGCCCAGTGCGCGAGGCTCACTGCAAAGAGCACGATCTCTCCTTGCATGAAGATCGGGCGGATCGCCTTCACGTCGGGGAGGTGGTTTCCGCCAACCTCCGGCAGGTTGAGAAACCACGTGTCTCCCGGCGCGAGGCGCTCACGCGGCACGCGCTTCAGAAACTCGCGGACGGTGAAGCTCATGACCCCCATGTGTATGGGTATGTCGCGGCCCTGGGCGATGAGGTGGCCGTCGCCATCGGTCAGTGCCGAGGAGAGGTCACCGGCCTCGCGCAAGAGAGGCGAGCGCGCCGAACGCATGACCACGAGCGACATCTCCTCCGCCGTCGCCGTCAGCGCGTGGCGAATGACCTCCAGGGTTACGGGGTCGACTCCGGCACTCATGATTCAATCCCGGTGGCGATATGCAGATGACCGTCAGCGTCGGCCGTCAACGTCGCGCCTGGAGGGACGACAACGGTTGACCACTCATCGTCGATGATGACCGGGCCGCTCAGCATGCGGTCGGCGATCAGGCTGGCGCGGTCGAACCGTGGAGTCGGGGTTGGCCCGGCCAACTCGAACGTGCAGGACGATGTCGTGACGGGCGAGGGTGCCGCACTTGTCCTGGCGACGGGCGGGAAGGCCATGCCATCCCGGGGGGCGGAAACTCGCACACGAATCGAAACCAGTTCCCACGGTTCCTCGGTCGCGAAGCCGTAGAGCGCCCGGTGGCGGTTCCTGAAGTCGCGGCCCAGGCCTTCCGGATCATCAAGGGTCGCGCCTGTGACCTCGATTGCGTAGCTCTGACCGCGGTAGCGGATCGATGCAACCTCCTCGAACGTGAGCGCATCATCGTCATGACCAGTTGCCGCAAGGGGTGCAGCAAGGGTTGTTCGAAGAGCCTGTCGCACCTGCTCCACCCCTTCGGCATCCCAGCCGTCAGATGCCACGCGCACCGTGCGCTGCTGCGCGTAGCGCATCCTCGCGCCGACGCATCCGAGTGCGGAGAACATGCTGGAGTGAGCGGGGACAACCACCTTGCCGATGGAAAAGGCACGGGCCAGCGCCACCGCGTGCATCGGGCCCGCGCCGCCGAAGGCGATAAGGGTAGAGTTGCGCCCGTCGATGCCGCGCTCGACGGTAATGCGTCGTAACGCGCGCAACAATGCTGCGTTGGCCACCTTGATGATGCCCATGGCTGCGTCCTCCATCGCCATGCCCATGGACTCGGACAGCTGAGCAATCGCCTCTCGAGCAGCGGCAATGTCAAGACGGATCGTTCCACCAATGACGCTGTTCTCATCCATGTATCCCAGCACCAGATTGGCGTCGGTCACGGTCGGCCACTCGCCACCCCTGGCATAGCAGGCGGGTCCCGGGTCGGCTCCGGCACTCTCCGGCCCGACTGTCAGTGAGCCATGATCGAGCCGGGCGATCGATCCGCCACCCGCGCCTATGGACTCCACGGCCACCATGGGCTGGCGCATGGGCCGTCCGCCGATGGAACGATCATTCGCGATCTGTTCTTTTCCATCGATAATCAGACACACATCGGTGGTGGTGCCGCCCATGTCGAAACTGATGGCACGCTCAAATCCGAGCGTGCGAGACAACTCGCCTGCGGCGGCAACGCCTGCAGCGGGACCGGAGGCTGCGAGGCCGAGTGGAAGGTCGCGCAGAACGTCTGGTGATGCCATCCCTCCGGCAGAATGGAAAAAGTGCAGCCGGGAATCGTCGGGCTTTGCCATGTCCAGATCGTCGAGATAGGACGCTGCCAGGGGCATGATGCCGGCGCTCAACGCAGTCGTCGCCATGCGTTCGTACTCGCGGGCCTCCGGATTGACCCGGTGCGAGAGCGCGACGAACCCGAGCCTTGAGCGCAGCTTCTCGCCCAGAGCCTCCTCGTGGACGGAGTTGGCATAGGAATGCAGCAACGACACGGCGACCGCTTCAGCTCCGCTCCGCTCGACACGTCGGATGGCGTCTTCTGCAGAGTCCGGGTCCAGGGTGATCATGACCCGGCCTTCGTGGTCGAGGCGCTCGGTGACTTCAAACCGGCGTTCGGCTGGCACCTGTGGTGAGAGCTTGGGAGGCAGGTCGAGACGGTAGAGGTGGCGCCGGTTCTGGCGACCGATTTCAAGTGAATCGGAAAACCCCCTCGTGGCGATCAGCGCAACCTTCGCATGATCGCCCTGGATAATCGCGTTGGTGACGATGGTGGTGCCGTGAATCAGGTCGTCCACGTCTGACCACGCGAGATCGACCGTCTGGAGTGCAGACACCAGGCCGGCAATGCGGTCATCGGTGCGTGACGGCACCTTCGCCGCTCTCACCTCGCCAAGCGTCTGGTGGACCGCGATCACGTCGGTGAACGTGCCACCGACGTCGATACCGACTTGCCATCCGCTCGGCATGACTCAGCCTCCGTAACCTGATTGCGCTGAACGGACTACAGCAAACGGTGGAGTGACGGTTTCTGCATTCAATGAACGATCACGAAATGAAACTCGGTACCATGGCAAACTGTGCGTGAGAGCAGAGCACATGCGTATCGCAGAACATGAGGCTTTTCTTGTGCACGGAGCATGCGGTGTAAGGTGACAGAAGGAATCCTGCAGAATTAGAATAGATATTTTGACAAGAATTGACGTTCTTTAAGTTGGATACCTGATCTCCGTGTTAAAGCCCCCGGACATCAGGATGCCGGGGGCTTTCGACGGTCCAGAACGGCTCAGGTGGCGTCTTCCTTCCACTCGAAATCCGCCACGTACCACAAGGCGCCA
>JAJEBJ010000473.1 GCA_022822575.1 Alphaproteobacteria bacterium
TGAGCGGGACGTGAAGGCGCGTTCCGCCACGACCGCCATGGGCAGCCGCCGTCGGCGACGGGCATCATGGATGTCCGCCCCAAGTTTACGCAGTGCCCGCCGGACGGCGGCGGGAGGATTGTGAGGGGTCGGCATAGGGCACCTTCGCAATACGGTTCTAAGAGATATGTAGTGCGAAGACGACAATTTGTCCGCTCTGATCTTTGCGTGGCCTCCCGATTGTCGGGGCCTGTTGTACGAAATTGCGCGCCGACTCTGTCGTGATTCTCATTGTGCCTGGAGTGAGTGGCGAGAGATCTGCACGGGTTCCCGATTCCCTGGGAATGCGAAGCTCCCATCGGCCCAATCGTAGGGCGCGTCGGTCCGGTGTATCGCACGGTGATGGTTCGCGCAGGTGAGAACCATGTTGTGAAGCGCGTCATGGCCGCCGCGGCCAAGCCAATGTGCGTGGTACGCTTCACAGAGATCCCGTCGATACAGGGACGTGGGGTTCCAACCGCAAAGCTGGCACCTGACCTCGTACAGCTTCCGTAGCTCCTTGACGTGTTGTGGGTTACGCCATGAGCCCCGTCAAGAACAGTCGGCCGGAAACGAGCGTGGGAAACTCCTCAAATGTGCACGTGGCTCTTGCCATCACCATGAACATGCCTGACCCTGACGGGAGTGCGTGTGCCCGGGACGTTGGAGCCCCTTCGCAGTCTCCAGCACCAACTCGAGGAGGAATTCGTCATGTCAGCGTCGAGGAAACCGATCAGAACTGCCAGGGGATCAGGAATGGTCCATTCGCTGACCCGGCGTTCAACCCTGGGCGTCCTCGCGGGCGCCGTTGCGGCGCCCTGGGTGTCCTCGCGGCCGGCCCGGGCCGAAGGCGAGCTCGTTGTCGGTTCCTGGGGAGGAGTTTGGGACGATACCGTCCAGCGTGCCGTGATCGATCCCCTCGTTGCCGAAACCGGCGCGGACGTCAGCATCCTTCCGGGCAGCAGCACGGACCAGTTCGCCAAGTTGCTGGCCAGCCGGGACGCGCCGCCGTTCGACGTTCTCTACATCGATCTTGATGTCGCGCTCCCCGGCTTCGCGCGGAACATGTTCATGCCGCAGTCGGCTGACGACATACCCAATCTCGCGAACGCCTACGGCACGGCCATCTACGGCAACGGCCAGGCCGTTGCCGCAAGCTTCGGCGGCATCAGCATCGTCTACGACAGCGCACAGATTGACTCCGTCGATTCGTGGGGGGCCTTCACCGATCCGGCCAACGCCGGCATGTACGCCGTCCCGGAGATCGACAGCTGGGCGCTCTATGTCGTGTCCGCCCTTGCGAAACTGCGCACCGGTGACGAGAACGATTTCGATGCAGGCTGGGCCGCCATGGTCGAGGTGGCACCGCGGGCCGCGCTGATGGCGTCGGACTACGACGTGCGTCAGATCTTCGAACGCGGCGAGATCGCGTTCTCGGCCATGTACCACGGCGAAGCCTACGTCATGTATCTGGCAGGACAGGAGACCATTCGTCTCGCCAAGCCGAAGGAAGGCATGGTGGCGGTTCCCAACATGCTCGCGATTCCCGCCAACGCGCGCAATGCATCGCTGGCGCAACGTTTCATTCACCATGCGCTTGCGCCGTCGGCCCAGACCATCTTCGCCGAAGAGTACGCGTCAGCGCCGTCCGTGAGCGGGGTTTCCCTGAGCGAAGAACTCGTTCCCTGGATGCCGTTCGGCGATGAAGAGATGAACGCCCTGGTCCGGCCGGACTGGGATTCCATCAACAAGAGGCGCGACGAGCTGATCCAGAGGTGGAACCAGGAGATCATTCCGATCGTCAGCATGGGCTGAACCCCGTCGACAGCGGACGCGTCTTCCGAAAGCGAGTCCGGACGTGCCGAGCGTCAAGACAGGGTACGTTATCCTTCTCGGTTCGATCTTTGTCGTCTTCTTCGTCGTGCCGGTGGGGTTCTTCCTGAGCGTCAGCGTCGCGCTCTATCTCGAACCCGGCATCTTCGACGACACGTTCACGCTGGAGAACTACGCCCGGCTGGTTCGTGACGACTACGCACTCGGCGTGCTGACCGACACACTGAGGATCAGCGCCTACGTCACCGTCCTGTGCCTGGTGCTCGGCTATCCCCTGGCCATGTTCATTGCGCGGGAGACGGGCTTCGTGCGCCGCGCGGTGATGATCGTGACCGTCGCCTCGCTGTTCACCAACCTGGTCGTGAGGACCTATGGATGGCTCGTCTTCCTGACGCCGCGGGGTCTCTTCAACAACATGCTTCTGGATGCCGGGCTGATCGATAAGCCGCTGAGGCTGATGTTCAACGAGACCGGGGTCATCATCGGGCTCGTCCAGATCATGCTGCCCATCCAGATCATCGTTCTCGCGGTGAGCCTGCAGGCCATCGACAAGGTGCTTGAGGACGCGGCCTCGATCGCCGGCGCCGGCAAGGTGCGCATCTTCACCCGCATCATCTGGCCGTTGAGCCTGCCGGGCGTTATCAGCGGGTCCATTCTTGTCTTCACGCTGTCGATGAGCAGCTTCATCACGCCCGAGTTTCTTGGCGGCGGCCGCGTGATGGTCCTGGGCACGCTGATCCGCCAACTGATGACGCGTTCGCTCAACTATCCCTTCGCAGCAGCCGTTTCGGCAACATTGCTGCTTCTGGCGATTGCCATGCTCGTGAGCCTGGCCATCATCTCGCGGCGCGTGATGCGCCACCGCGCTTCGTAGGCCGCGATGAGACGCCTGGCACGCCTGTTCTATCTCGCCGTCATCGCGGTGATCAGCCTCTACCTGCTCCTGCCGACCCTTGTCGTTGCCCTGGCTTCGGTATCGCCCACCGCCATGCTGAGTTTTCCGCCTTCGGGTTTCAGCCTCGAGTGGTACGGCAACTTCCTTGCCCGGGACGAGTTTACCGAGTCCTTTGTCATCAGCGTGTTGCTTGCGGCCTTCGCGGCCCTGCTCTCGACGGGTCTTGCGGTGGTCGCGGCAACGGGCCTGCGCCGTGTCCGCCGGCGCGCCCGTCAGTTCGTGGCCGGACTGGCACTCTTTCCGATCATCCTGCCAACCATCGTCTACGGTCCCGCGCTTCTGCTGTTGTCGGGAAGCCTGGGGGTCACCCAGTCCATGTGGCTCACGCTGCTGGTGATTGCCGGAGCGCACCTCGTCCTGTCGCTGCCGTTTGCCGTCCAGATCTGCTTTACCAGTTACGACGATCTCGACCCCGCCATGGAAGAGGCAGCGGTCATCGCGGGCGCGGGTCACGGACGCGTTCTGCGCCGCATCGTGGTGCCCCTCCTGATACCGGGCATCCTGGCCAGCTTGATGTTCGCATTCCTGATATCCTTCGATGAGCCGGTCGTCTCGCTCTTCATGTCCAGGCACGATGTGGTGACGCTTCCGGTGCGAATTCTGACCTACATGCGGTTCCGGCCGGACCCGACGATTGCCGCCATCTCGACCATCATGAGCCTGTTGGCCCTGTTGGCCATCATCGTCGTCGACCGTCAGATCGGGCTGGACCGCATCCTCGGTTTGCGACGCTGAACCGGGCGGGAGAACGAAACATGAGCAAGAAGATCATCGGCTACAGCGACGAGATCAGCGTGGCGCCCGGCGACGAAGTCCGCTTCAAGGTGAGTTGCGATCCATCGCTTGAGCGCTATCGCGCCGAGATCGTGCGCGTCATCTGCGGTGACACGCAACCGGGCGCCCCGGGCATGAAGGAGCGACAGGTCGAGACACCGGTCACGGGGACCTACGAAGCGAGGTTCCAGGCGATCCACCCGGGGTCCCACGTGCACGTTCCGGGCGAAGCCGCGCTCGACGGTCTGGAAGACTTCACGATCCAGGCCATGGTCTTCGCCACGCGGACAGACGCTCCCTGGCAGGGCCTCATCACGCGCTACGACACGACACGCGAGTCGGGTTTCGGGCTGTTCATCGACGATGAGGGACGGCTTGCCCTGGTGGTGGGCGACGGATCGGGAGAATGCCAGTGCCTGACGGCTCCCTCCCCCTTGCGACCGCGACACTGGTACTTCGTGTCGGCAACGGTCAGCGCGCAGGACGGCAGGCTCGCGTTGCGCCAGGAACTCCTGAAGAACTACGGCTACCGTGACCAGAACCGGCTCGTCGAGGCGGCGATGCGCGTCGCGCCGGTGGCCGACGCGGCGACCCCACTCATGTTCGGCGCTTCGTGCCGCCGCGACGATTTCGCCGGTCTTGTGCCAACCGGAGGCTTCAACGGACGGATCGAGCGGCCCGCGATCGCCAACCGCGAGCTCGCAAGGAGCGACATGGAAGCCCTGCGGTCGGGCGAGCTACCGGAACACCTGCTCGATGCCGTGGTCGGCTTGTGGGACTTCGCGCGCGCGATCGATTCGAACGATGTCGTCGACCTTTCACCAAATCGCCTGCACGGCACGGCGGTCAACCTTCCCATGCGCGCGATGCGCGGCCACAGCTGGACGGGCGACGTCATGGACTGGCGGCTGGCGCCTGAGCAGTATGCCGCCATCCATTTCAACGACGACGCCGTCGGCGACTGCGCATGGGACGACGATTTCTCGTTCACCGTGCCGGATGACCTGGCCAGCGGCTGGTACGCCGCCAAGCTCGTCTCAGGCGACGCCGAGGACTACCTGCCGTTCTTCGTGCGTCCGCCGCGCGGCACGACGACGGCACGACTGCTCTTCCTGGTCCCGACGGCGAGCTATCTCGCCTATGCCAACTGGCGTTTCAACTTCGAAAGCCAGGGCGCGGAGATGCTGCTGAACCACATCGCGCGCATGTGTGCCGAAGAACACTACATGATCGACCACCCGGAGATCGGACACTCGACCTACGACCTGCACAACGACGGCTCGCCGGTCTGCTACACCTCGAGGCTGCGTCCGGTGCTCAACTTCCGCCCGAAACACACGTGGCTGGAGTGCTACAGCGCTGACCTCCACCTCGTCGACTGGCTCGAGGAAAGCGGCTTCGCGTTTGATGTCGCAACCGACGAAAACCTGCACGACGAAGGCGTGGGCCTCCTCTCGGACTACGCGTGCGTCATCACCGGCACCCACCCCGAGTACCTCTCGACGGCTATGTGGGATGCGATCTACGCCTACCAGCAACGCGGCGGACGGTTGATGTACATGGGCGGCAACGGCTTCTTCTGGCGCGTCGCCTTCCATCCGGACATGCCCGGCATGATGGAAATGCGCCGCGGCGAGGACGGGCTGCGGACCTGGGACCACGGCGTCGGCGAGGATCATCTCTCATTCAACGGCGAAGCCGGGGGGCACTGGGCGCGCCTTGGACGCCCTCCCAATCTGCTGGCCGGCAACGGCTTCGTGTCGCAGGGCTTTGATTTCTCGTCCTACTACCGCCGGCAGGAGGCGAGCCTCGATCCCCGGGCTGCCTTCATCTTCGAGGGGATAGGCGAGGACGAGCTGATCGGGGATTTCGGACTCCAGGGCGGCGGCGCTGCGGGCTGGGAGATCGACCGGTTCGATCACGACCTCGGCAC
>JAJEBJ010000246.1 GCA_022822575.1 Alphaproteobacteria bacterium
CCTGGGATCCCTGCAGCGCTCCCCTCACGGCATCGATGTCACGCACGTCACACAGAGTCACGTCGCCGTCACCGGCCTCGATATCGATGACGGTGACGTCGCAGACCTCCGCGAGATGCTTCACCACGTAGCGGCCAAGGCGGCCGCTGCCTCCCGTGACCGCCACGCGGGAATAAAGAAAACCGCTCAACGTAGGGCCTCTCGCATCAAGCACCACGCCTATCCTGTACGTCCTGCCGCAGACGTGTCAAAGGCGGTCCCATGGCCCGGCGAGCAACCACCGGCTGATATCTCGGAAATGGGTCTCGCTTCGTTGCGATGAACCTCGCCTCCATGAACAGTCCCGCGGCCGGCACAACGCCGGAGTTCACGCAGCGACTGAGGCCGATCGTGCAGGATCCCGGTGACACTGGCACCGGGCACCTGAAGCGATGGCGCTCTCTGCCTTGTCTGGCGCATCAACGGGCGTGATGGTAAGCCTCATCGCACTGACGCTCGCGGAGCCGCGGAAATGATGACCATGCCGACGACGATCACCCACGCCCCGTGTTCAAGGGCTGCCTCGCGACCGGGCGCCGAACCGTCGTGGAGGACATTGCGACGGCGGCCGCTGTCTTCAGCCGGCTGTTCAACATCGGCAGACCGGTCGAGGCTGGAGTAGGTCATGTCCATCTATCGTGCCGCCAACGACTTTTTCCGGGACCTCATCGTCGAGAGCGCCGCCTTCGAAACGCTGGCCGAGGGGTTCAGGTTCACGGAAGGTCCATCATGGCATCCGGCGGAACGCCATGTGACGTTCACCGACATTCCGTCGAACCGCATTCACCGCTGGCACGCCTCGTCCGGAACGATCGAAGTCGTGCGCGAGCCCAGCAACATGACCAACGGCACCTGCTACGACGCAATGGGCCGGCTGCTGATGTGCGAGCACGCCTCAAGCCGGGTCAGCCGGCTCGAGCACGACGGCGAGGTCACCGTGCTGGCGGATTCCTGGCAGGGCAACGAGTTGAACAGTCCCAATGACATCGTCGTCGACGATCGCGGCGGGATCTGGTTTACCGATCCGCTCTACGGCCGGGAGAGCCACACCGGCGTGACACGCGAGCCGGGCCTGCCATTCCGCGGCGTCTTCCGGATCGACGCTTCCGGCACTCTTCACCTTGTCGACGACGACTACGACGGTCCGAACGGTCTCTGCTTCTCGCCCGACAAGTCACGCCTCTACGTCAACGACAGCGAGCGCCAGCACATCAGGGTCTACGAGATCGACGCCGAGGGCGGCGCCTCCCGCGGCCTGCTCTTCGCCGAGACGCGGGACGACGACGGCACGCTTGGATACGGCTCGCCGGACGGCATGAAAGTCGATGCCTCAGGCAATGTGTGGTGCGGGGGGCCGGGCGGAATCCATGTCTTCGACGCGGACGCCAACCTGCTCGGCGTCATCCTGACGCCCCGGTTTCCGGCCAACTTCTGCTTCGGGGGCGACGACATGCGCGATCTCTTCGTCACCGCGGAAACGACTCTCTTGCGCCTGCGTGTCGGACATCCCGGACACCCGACGTTCCAGCCATGACGTCTGTCCGCGGCTGACAGCGCATCTCGTAGACATCTCGCAATGCGACTTGTTTCAAAGGCAGGCCGGGAGATTGTTGTCGGGAATGATCATCGAGCCTGCTTTCGAATGAACTCGTCGGCCTCCATCTCGTCGACCCGCTGATTGAGCCCGTCGGGTTCGGTTTCGGGCTTGAAGCCGAAGGCATGGGGTTCCACCTTGAATGGAGGCACCCGGAGCGACTTGCTCCGCATCCCGAGACCGATGCGCAACGCTTTGTTGACGACAGCCTTCATGCTCTTGCTTGTGCGCCGCATCTCCCGTCGCAGGAGCTGTTCGACATCCGGATCGAGGGTCAGTTTGATTCGCATGGATGACATCATGGTGATGTGCATACTGAAGTCGAGATATCCTTCCGCCTGGTGTCCGCGGCGCTTGCCGTGGTCCCTGATAAGCTGCGCAAATCAGGACGGTCTCTCCCGTTCATGGCGCCGCCGGAGTGTGAATCGGGGGAGTGCCTGTCCCGCGCTCGTGATTCTCTCACGCGTATTCTGTCGTCCGTGTGCGGCCTCAGGCGTCGCAATCACCTGAAACCCGGCTCGCTTCCCCGACCTGGCCGGGTGACAGCATTGCTGCTCGAGGGCCTTGATGGGCTCCGGGCACACGTGCAGAGGCTCCGCAGAGCAGTTGCATGGCGGTACCACATCCGGACGCCGATGACATGTCGTCATGCCCTCGGGAGGCGTCCGGCGACAGGGTGTCGACGGTTCCGAGAATCAGGGGTGGGCCTGCGGGAGGATGAGGGCGTCGACGGCCAGACAACCCTGCGGGTGAACGATGAGGGGGTTGATGTCGAGTTCGGCGAGGAAGCCGCCTAAGGTCGTGGCGATGACGGAGAGCCTGGCGACGGTGTCGACCAGGGCATCCACGTCCACGGCTTCGCTGCCTCTCACACCGTCGAGGAGCGTCCGGCAGGCGAGCTGATCGATGGCGCGGCGGACGCTTGCCCGTCCGGCAGGAGGAAGAAGGAACCTGCGGTCGGCGTGTGTCTCGATCAGAACCCCTCCCGCGGCAATCATGACGAGTGGCCCGAACTGTTCGTCGATGACGATGCCGGCCGCCATTTCCATGCCCCGGGGAGCCATCGCTTCCACCAGCACCCGCGGTCCCAGCCTCTCAGTGAGGTCGCGCCAGCCCCGCACGACATCGTCTTCGTTGTCGATTGCGAGGATGACGCCGGAGGCTTCGGTCTTGTGCAGGAGACCGCTGGCGGCTGTCTTGAGAACCACGGGCCAGCCGATGGCGGCGGCTGCCGCGACGCACTCGTCAGCCGAGGTCGCCATCTGCCTCGCCGGCGCGGCGATGCCGAAGCTCTCCAGGAGGGTGAGGCCCTCGTTCTCATCGAGCGCCCCGGCACCGGCGAGCCTTTGGCGCCAGCGTTCGATCTCCTGCTCGCCAGGGACGGGCGCCATGTCGCCGGGGGAATCATCCACGCGATCGCGGCGCTGCATGGCAAGGCGCACCGCGGAAAGGAAGGTCTCGGTGCCGTCAATGACGAGAACCTGACTCGCCGCCGTCCTCCTCGTCATCTCCGGATCCATGGCCCGGCTCCAGTGCTGGCAGAAGAAGACCGGCTTTGCCGTCTCCCGCTCGATCTTCTCGCAGAGTTCGAGGTAGATGGAGCCGCCGGTTTCAAGGCCCCCGAGATCCGCGAAGATTCCCGTCATGGCCGATGCGGGGTCATCGGCCAGCGCCTTCATGGAGCCCGTGTAGACATCCTGCCAATCCCGGCCCGAGCCCCACACATCCGTCGGGTTCACCGGTTCGAGGCCGTATTCCAGGAGACCGGAGAGAGTCTCCACCGTGTCGTCGCCGATATCGGCGAAGGGAACGTCCATCCTCGCAGCAAGATCGAGCAGCATGCCGCGGGCGCCGCCCGAATCCATGATGCCAGAAAGACCTCCCGGAGCGATCTCCTTGTGGTGCGCAAGGAGGCGGCTGGCAGCGGCGAGTTCATTCCAGGTATCGACCCGCAACACACCGTAGTGATCGAAGACCGCTTCGTATGCGGCATCGTTTCCGGCGAGCGCGCCGGAATGGCTGCGCGCCAGCTCGGCGCTCCGACCGGTCCGGCCCACCTTGATCGCCACCACCGGAACGTCCGCCCTGGCCGCCCTGTCGAGGGCCGCGCGGAAGGCATCGGGTTCGCGCACCGTCTCGAGGAAGAGTGCGATGACCCGCGTGCTCTCCTTGTCGAGCGCATAGTCGATGTAGTCAGCCGCCGTCACCGTGAGCTCCTGGCCCGCCGAAATGCACAGGTTGTGGCGATGCCTCGGGTCGACGAACTGCAGGGTCAGGAAACAGGTGCCCGAATGGCTGATGAGGGTGATGTGGCCCGGATCAAACCAGCCTTCTTCCGGCACGTTCATCCATGTGACCCGGGCACCCGTCGTGTAGTTCACGTATCCCATGCAGTTCGCGCCGATGACGAGAAGTCCCGCCTCCCTCGCGATCCCCTGCAGGCGATCCTTGAGATTCGATCCGGCCGTGTCCCCCTCGAGATAGGCGCTGCCGAAGATGGTCACCGAACGCACACCTGCCTCGACCGCATCGACGAGGGCTGCCTCGATGCGGGCGTTCGCGACCGAGAGAACGGCATGCTCGACACCTCCCGGGACGTCGCCAAGCGAAGGGTGGCAGTCAATGTCGTCGATCCTGTCGTAGCGAGGATTGACCGCGTGAATCCTCCCCTTGTAGTGCGGGCTGGCGAGGTTGCGCAGAGTGGCGTATCCGAACGAATCGGGACGTGCCGAGGCGCCCACGAGCGCAATGGAGCGGGGTTCGAGAAGGGGACGAAGGCGGTGTTCGATCATGGCGGCGACCCTATCCTGCATCGCCGGGTCAAACCAGCTAGCATGACGCCGTTCAACCCCCGGAGGAGAGCCGCGATGGTGGAGGCCACCCGACGCCCGCCGAGCGTGGACACGATCCTGGGAATGCCGGCCATGGCCGGCATTCATGATCTCTTCGGACGGCGCCTGGTGAAGGAAGGCGTGCGCGACATCGTTCGCCGCCATTCGGACATCGACTGGGCGACCGGCAAGGGTCCGGCTCTCGTCGAGGCCTTCTGCCGAACACGCATGGAATCGGGCCCGCACCGGGTCTTCAATCTCACCGGCACGGTTCTTCACACCAATCTCGGACGCGCACCTCTGGCCGCCCCCGCCATCGAGGCGATGATGCGGGCTGCTTCGGGTCCCTCGGCCCTGGAATACGATCTAACGAGCGGCAGACGGGGGAACCGTGGGGGCGATGTCGCACTCCGTCTTCAACGCCTCACCGGCGCCGAAGCCGCTCTTGTCGTGAACAACAATGCCGCCGCGGTCATGCTGCTTCTCAACACCCTGGCGCTCAGACGCCAGGTCCCCGTCTCCCGGGGTGAACTGGTGGAGATCGGCGGCGCCTTTCGCATGCCGGCCATCATGGCGAGGGCCGGCGCCCGGCTGGTCGAGGTGGGGACCACGAACCGGACGCACCTTGCCGACTACGAAGAGGCGCTCGGTCCGGGGACCGGCCTGTTGCTCAAGGTCCACACGAGCAACTACGTGATCCAGGGGTTTGCATCGGCCGTGGAGGAAGCAGAACTCGTGCGCCTCGCCAGGGCCCATGGCGTGCCGTTCGCCGTCGATCTCGGCAGTGGAGCACTGGTCGATTTCAGCCGCTGGGGTCTGCCGAGAGAACCGGTGGTGGCCGAGGTCGTGGCACACGGGGCGGATCTCGTGACCTTCAGCGGTGACAAGCTTCTGGGAGGACCCCAGGCCGGGATCGTCGTCGGGCGCGCCGATCTCGTCCGCCGCATGGCGGCCAACCCGATGATGCGGGCGATGCGCCCCGACAAGATGACGCTGGCGGCACTCGACGCAACGCTGGCTCTCTACGAGGATCCCGACAGCCTGCCCCGAACGCTCCCGGCCTTGTGCCTGCTGACGCGATCCGCCGCGGACATAACGCGCGAGGCAAGGGATCTCGAGAGTGATCTCGCCTGTGCCCTCACACCCGCCTTCACGGTCGAGGTCGTTCCCCTGGAAAGCCAGATAGGAAGCGGGGCGCAGCCCGTCACCACCCTCGCCAGTGCGGGCTTCGCCATCTGTCCGGCAGACCCCGGACGCGGTTCGGACCGGCGTCTTCGTCGACTCGCCGCCGCCTTCAGACACCTGCCGCGACCCGTTATCGGTTCCTTGAGGAGCCGTGTTCTCTTCCTTGACCTGCGCTGCCTTGACGACAGGGACGCATTCCGCGCCGGACTGCGGGATCTGGAACTTCCATGATCATCGCCACGGCCGGTCACGTGGACCACGGCAAGACGTCGCTGGTGGCCGCGTTGACAGGTGTGGACACCGACCGGCTGGCGGAAGAAAAGCGGCGCGGTCTCACCATCGATCTTGGATATGCATGGCTCGATCTGCCGTCAGGGCGGCGCGCCGGCTTCATCGACGTGCCGGGCCACGAACGGTTCGTGCGGAACATGGTGGCCGGACTCTCCCGGGTGGACCTCGGTCTTCTCGCTGTCGCGGCCGATGACGGCGTCATGCCGCAGACAAGCGAGCACGTGGCCGTACTCTCCCTTCTTGGCGTCCGGCAGATGGTGATCGCCATCACCAAAGCCGATCGCGTCACCGGTGAGAGCATCGCGCATACCGCCGCTGCAGCCGAAGCGCTGACACACGGTCACGGCATCGATGTCAGGACCGTGATCGCCACGTCCGTCACCGACCGGAGAGGCCTGCCCGAACTGCGCCGATACCTCGAAGGCGCGGTAGAGGACTTGGCAGAGCCCGCACCAGAAGGAGGTTTCAGGCTTGCCGTCGACCGATCCTTCATCATGAAGGGCGCCGGGCTGGTGGTGACAGGGACCGTTTGCGCAGGGGAGGTTTCTACCGGCGATCCACTCGCCGTGCTTCCTGCCGGACTCGACACGCGGGCACGGACACTTCACGGCCAGGCCCGCCCGGCAGAACGGGCCGTCACCGGCGAACGGGCTGCCATCAACCTCGCCGGCCTCGGCCGCAACGATGTCCGTCGCGGGGACTGGATCGTGACGCCGCAGATCCTGGCGCCGTCGCGCCGGATCGACGCGACGGTGACGATCCTGGAAAGCGAACGCCGTGCCTTCAGCCATTGGCAGGCCGTGCACGTTCATCACGGGACCGGTCATGTGACCGGGCGCGTCGCCCTTCTCGAGGGTCCTGAGATTGCCCCTGGCGGCAGCGGACTGGCGCAGTTGCGTCTCGATGCGCCGCTGGTGCCGGCCTGGAACGACCGCCTGCTGCTGCGCGACATTTCGGCACGACGGACGATCGGCGGGGCGCGGGTGCTCGATGCCGCCGGACCGGCGCGGGGGCGGGCGCGCCCCGAACGCCTGTCACACCTCAAAGCCGTCGATCGCGACGATCACGAAGAGGCGCTGGGCGCCCTCATCGACATCGCGGCGACCGGTCTCGATCCGGCGGCCTTCTTTTCGTCACGCAACCTGAGCCCCGACGCCTGCCCTCTTCCCGGCCCTCTGCGCCGCTTCACCCGGGACGGGCGCGAACATGTGATCCACGCGCGTCACTGGAACGATCTCGCCGGAGAAGTGCTCGACGCAGTCGACGGCGACCACGCACGCCGACAGGACCGGCTCGGGCCCACAGCCCGGGAGCTCCACCAACTGATCTCCGGATCCGCCGATTCCGTTCTCGTCGGTGCGGTCATCGACGATCTCTGCCGCAGGGGCACACTGACGCGGCGCGGGGTGGTGGTTCACCGTCCGGAACGCAAGGTGGAACCGGGAGCGAAGGACAGGGCCCTGTGGGACAGGACCGAGGCGGCCATCGAGGTGGCGTCGGGCTCGCCGCCATCGCTTCACCCCCTTGCCGCCACCCTGGAAACGACGCCGGATGACCTGCGCCGGTTTCTGGAACGGATGGCCGCCTTTGGCCTCGTGGTGAGAATTGCGCGCAACCGCTACCTCACTCCACGACAGATCACCGAGGCGGAGTCGGCCGTGCGCCGCCTTCTCCGGGAGAACCCGGATGGCATCGGCGTGGGCGAGGTGCGTGATGCCCTGGGCATCGGCCGCAATCACGCGGTGGACCTTCTGGAGTACCTGGATCACTCGGGCGTCACGTGGCGCCGCGGCATGCTGAGGTTTGCACCGGAACTCAAGGGCGATCCGGGACCGCTCTCCAGAATGGTTCGAGTTCCGTGAACGCCCGCCACCTGGCTCTCGCATCGCTTTCGAGGCGGTCCCCCCTTGCCGCCCACCAGCCGGCAACCAGGCCCCCGGCGCGGGCAAGTTGGCGTTTGCCGGAGACCGACCGGGTGCAGCACCTGATCAGGTCGCCGGCCACGGCGGCATCGTTGGCCGCACCCAGCGCATCCTGCAGATCCGACAGCGCCTGGAGCCAGGGGCCCGTGCCCTGAAAGACCGGGCCGACAAACTGGATGGCATAGCGCAGGCGCTTGATGCGGAGACGAAGTTGATGACGCGCGACCGCGTTCAGGGTCGCAAAACCCTCCCCGTGGGAGAGGACCTGTGAATACACCCCGCTCAAGGCCCTGCTGAAGTGGGGTTCTGCCGGGCTGTCAAGGAGGGGATCTCCTGCAGACCAACCGCGTTCAACGATCCACTGGCCCAGTGTGAGGACGGCGCTCGTGTATCGTGGCGAACCAAGGGCCAGCACAAGACGGCGGCAGGCGTTTCTTCTGCGGTTCCCTATGCATTCCTCGAGACGGGCGAGGTCGCTGTCACCGGGAAAGGCCTCGCGCAGGGGCGCCAGAGTGACATGACGGAGGACATCGAGATCGCGAACCAAAGCGAGACTGGCGGCAATCCACCTCACGTCCGCGGTGAAGCGCGCCTGGCTGCCATCGTCGAGCCACGGAGCGAACAGCCGCAAGGCCGCCCTCAGACGACGCAGGGCCACGCGCATCTGATGCACGCCCTCGATGTCGCGGCCGTCAAGGGCCGCAGCCTGGTTGTTCATCCAGTGCCCGTAGCAGCGTCCCATCGTCAGGGCGATGGCGTCATCGAGACTCACACCGGGCTCAAGGACGAAGGCGCCGGCCTTGCTCCAGGCTGGCGGCAGACCGCCACTGAGCGCATAGCCGCGCTG
>JAJEBJ010000216.1 GCA_022822575.1 Alphaproteobacteria bacterium
CTCCGAGACCCCGAGTATCTCCGCCGCCTCGGCCTGGCTCAACAGCCGCGCCGCAGTCTGCCCATAAACCTCCGCGAACTTCATCAACCTCAGTCCCTGTATCTGCTCCGTCCGACGCATCCAAACCCTCCGTGGCTTGGAAGCCTTCTAAAACCGGACAGATCATCTGGTACATGGACCGGACATATCCCGTGTTACCGACAATGTTCCGGCGGCGAACTTGCCCGATCGTTGGCGCTTTGTAATAGTGAGTCTGGGCTCATCGGTTGTCGGTAAACCGAGCTTGGGGGCGAGCGCACCCGCGTGCCACACAGCACGCCCCGGAAGCGGGCGAACACGGTCCCCAGTGCTTTCGCCGGGCCTGCGCGCGGCGCCGGTGGAAAGGCGCCCCCGGCGGGGAGCCGGATCGGGGCGGCGGAGGAGGGCCCATGAACGTGTCCGTGTCGATGACGGTCAATGGCGAAGAGGCCTCGGCCGCGGTGGAATCGCGCACGCTCCTCGTCCACTTTCTGCGCGAACATCTGGGGCTCACGGGGACGCATGTAGCCTGCGATACGAGCCAGTGCGGGGCCTGCGTCGTCCACGTGAACGGGCGCTCGGTCAAGTCGTGCACCCTGCTCGCGATTCAGGCCGACGGTTCGGAGGTGCTCACGGTCGAAGGGCTCGCGAAGGGGGACGAACTTCATCCGATGCAGGCCGCCTTCAGGGAGTGCCACGGCCTTCAATGCGGCTTCTGTACGCCCGGGATGCTGATGAGCGCGCTCGACCTCGTCGCGCGCCACCCCGATCCCTCCGAAGAGACGATCCGCCAGGGGCTCGAGGGCAACATTTGCCGCTGCACCGGCTACGTCAACATCGTCAAGTCGGTGATGGCCGGCGCGAAGGCGATGAGGAGCTAGCGGAATGGCGGACGAAGGTATCGGCGCCCCGGTAAGGCGCAAGGAAGATACCCGGTTCCTGAGGGGGCGGGGCAGATACGTCGACGATATCAAGAGACCCGGCCAGACCTACGCCTGTTTCGTCCGCTCGCCACACGCCCACGCGCGCATCGCGTCGATCGACACGGAGCAGGCTGCGAAGGCGCCGGGTTTCGTCGCGGCCTGTACCGCCGCCGATCTGGAGCGCGACAAGATCGGCGATCTTCCCTGTGTCTGGGTCTTCCGGAACGCGGACGGCACGGACATGAAGGTGCCGCCCCATCCCCTTCTTGCGACCGACAGGGTCCGCCATGTGGGCGATCCGGTCGCCGTCGTCATCGGGGAAAGCCTCGATGCAGCCCGGGATGCGGCCGATCTCGTGGCGGTCGACTACGAGGAGCTGCCGGTTGTCGCCGACACGGCCGGCGCCGATCGCACGGGAGCGCCCCGGCTTCATGAGGAAGCACCGGACAACGTCTGCTTCGATTGGGAAAACGGCAATCGGGATGCCGTCGAGGCCGCCTTCGCGAACGCGCACCACGTGACGAAGCTCGACTTCGTCGTCAACCGGCTCGTGCAGGTTCCCATGGAGGCCCGCGCCGTCAATGCCGAGTACGACACAATTAGCGGGCGCTACACGATCTATCTCTCGAGTCAGAATCCGCATATGGCCCGCAGCCTGATCGCGAACGACATATTGAACGTGCCCGAAACCAGGGTGCGGGTCGTTGCGCCGGACGTAGGCGGGGGGTTCGGCGCCAAGAGCTTCGCCTATGGCGAGGAGTGCGTCGCGGCGTGGGCCGCCAGAAAGTTGGGGCGGCCGGTCAAGTGGACGTCCACGCGGTCGGAGAGCTTTCTCACCGATTCGCAGGCACGCGACCATGTCACGCACGCAGAGCTTGCCCTCGATGCCGACGGGACCTTTCTCGGGCTGCGCGTGAAGACGACGGCGAACCTGGGCGCCTACCTGTCGACCTTCGGGCCGGCGATCCCGACCTTCTTCTATACGACGATCATGTCGGGCACCTACACGACGCCGGCAATCCACTGCGAGATACGGGGCGTGTTCACGAATACGGTTCCGGTGGACGCGTATCGCGGCGCGGGCCGGCCGGAAGGTGCCCTGGTTGTCGAGCGCCTGGTCGAAAACGCCGCGCGCGAGATGGGGCTGGACCGCGCCGAAATAAGACGGCGTAATTTCATCCCGAAGGACGCGATGCCGTACCAGACCCCGGTCGGCCTTGAGTACGACACCGGCGACTTCGCCACTCTCCTGGAGGAAGCGCTGAAGATCGGCGATTACGAGGGATTCGAGCAGCGTCGGAACGAGAGCCGGGCGCAGGGCAGGCTGCGCGGGCTCGGCATTTCGTCCTTCATCGAGAACGGGTCCATGGGACCGTCGAAACTGCTGGGCTCGTTCGGCTCCCGCGTCGGATTTCCGGAATCGGCACAATTGCGCGTGCATCCCGAAGGCTCGGTGACATTGTTCACCGGCAGCCATTCGCACGGACAAGGTCACGAGACCACCTTCGCCCAGGTGGTCGCGGACCGTCTGGGCATCTCCCTGAGCAAGATCGAGGTCGTTCACGGCGACAGCGATCAGATCCCCTTCGGGACCGGCTCATACGGCTCGCGCTCGATGGCGCTCGGTGGATCGTCGGCCTTCCTGGCGGTGGAGAAGGTCATCGAGAAGGGCAGGAAGATTGCGGCCCACCTGCTCGAAGCCAGCGACGTCGACATCGAATTCAAGGGCGGTGCCTATACCGTCTTGGGCACCGACAGATCGGTGAGCTTCGAGGACGTCGCGGGCGAAGCGTATCTGGTGCAAAACTTCTCGCCCCAGGAAATCGAGCCCGGCCTGGACGAGACCGCGTTCTACGATGCGCAGAACATGACCTACCCCAACGGGTGTCACCTCTGTGAAGTCGAGATCGATCGAGAGACGGGTGAGCTGGAAATCGTGCGATACGTCGTCGTCGACGACTTCGGGACGATCGTCAATCCGATGATCGTCGAGGGCCAGGTTCACGGCTCTCTCGCGCAGGGAGTGGGGCAGGCGCTCCTGGAAAATGCCGTTTACGATCGGGATACGGGTCAGCTTCTGGCCGGCTCGTTCATGGATTATTGCATGCCGAGAGTGGGCTATCTGAACACTCTCGAACACGCGACGAACGAGGACAATCCCTGTACCCACAACCCCCTCGGCGTCAAGGGATGCGGCGAATCGGCGACCATCGGCTCCCCCGCCGCCGTGACGAACGCGATCGTCGATGCGTTGTCCCCGCTCAGCATCACCAACATCGATATGCCGGCAACACCGGAGAAACTGTGGCGCGTCATTCGGGAATCGGCGGCGGCGCGACCGACCGGAGGAGGGCCGGAAGCGACGTGACGCCGGTCCTTGCGGGTTGCGGTTTCCGGGGGCGCGTATCGGCGGCGGACATCTCATTCGTCGGACTGCCCGGCGACGATAGTGCCCGCGAGGCGCCTGGCGGGCGCGGATCGCTCGCGCTCCCGATGGCTCCGCCGTCGTCCCCCGCCGGACATCTCCCGCACCGCCTTCAGGGTGCCAACTCGTTGACTCGGCAGCGGCGATCTGTCAGTGTTTTTTACGTTGCCAGCGTAGTTTAGGCCGCTGTTCCGGCTCGCGCCGGATGGCGGCGGGGAGAAATCAAGCACGAATCCGCCGTTGAATCGCTAACCATGGGAGGCCTAGAAATGGTGCATCGTGCGAGAATAATAGGTTTGATCTGCGCCGCAGTCCTGGTTTCGGCGGGCTCTCTCGCAGGTTCCACCATACCCGGAGCCCACGCCAGCGACGAGCCCATCAAGGTGGGCGCCCCCATTCCGATTACCGGTCCCTTCGCCAGCGACGGGTTCGTGATGGAGAAGGCGGAAAAGCTCGCCATCGAGGACATAAACGCGCGCGGCGGGCTGCTCGGCCGGCAGATCGAGATGATCGTGTACGACATCGGCGATCTCACGCCGGACAAGCTTCAGGCGGCGGCCCTCAATCTGGTCGAACAGGAGGAGGTCCACGTCCTGATCAACGGGTACGGCGGCATGGGGCCCGATATCCCGGCATTCTGCCCGTACGATGTGCCGTATCTTCACGTCGATGGCCCGGAATACGTGATCGATCTTGCTGAACAGATGGGATGCAAGAATATCTACATGTTCATCGATACGGCCGCGAATTACGGAGGCATCACGTTTCGCCAGCTGACGCAGATGGGCCACGAATTCTCGAGCAATAAACTGGCCATTATCCAGGGGCCGTTCGATTGGGAAATCGAAATGACGAACGGAGCGGTCGCGGCGGCCGAGGAGCTCGGCTGGGAGGTCGTCCTGAGAGAGCAGGTCGATTTCGGCATCAGCGAGTGGGGACCGATCCTCAGCAAGCTCCACGAGGCTCAACCTGCCGTGATCTACTCCGAGTTCCTGGATCCGGCGGGCGTGAACGCCCTCGTCGATCAGTTCAACACCGATCCGGTCAAGGGGTCTCTCCTCTACGTCGGCTACACCGGTGCCGTCCCGGCCTTCAACGAGGTCGTCTCGCGCGGAATCGCCGACGGCGTGCTGGGGATGACGCCCTCGGCCCACATGCCGGACGAAAAAGGCGATGCGTTCGTGAAAAGGTGGCGTGAGGCCTATGACGAAGACCCGGCAATCGGTATCGCCGCCGAGATCTACGACCAGGTCATGTTTTGGGCGACCGCCGTCGAAAAGGTCGGTTCGGTCGACGATTATGACGCGATCCACGAAGAACTGCGGACGATGACCTACGACGGCATCACGGGCAAGCTCACGATCAACGACCGGCACCACGTAACCTCGACCGACGAAGCCGCGCCGGCCCAGATTCTTCAGGTCCAGAACAGCGAGCTCGTGACGCTCATGATCGGCTCCAACGTGATCGCGGATTTCATGAAGCCCGATTGGTACGACTGAGGGAAGCGCACGAAAAAGCCGGCGATTGCGATCGAACCGCGAGGGAAACCCGAGCGGGGCGGCGATTCGACAACTGGCGCGAGGGGCGTGGGCTCGGCTTGATCGATCCGGAAGACGTGTCCACGCCGGCTTGCTCGGCTCTCACCTCCAAGGAGCGCATCTGCCACGCGCCGGCAAACCCGGCGTATCATCCACCCTTGCAGCCACCTAGAAACAGCTGAGGATGTCCTCCGCCACGGCGACCGGTCCGCTCCTCTCGGTCCAGGGCGTAACTCGATCGTTCGGCGCGCTGGTCGCTCTCGACGATTTGTCGTTCGACATCGAGCGGGGCGAGATCTTTGGCGTCGCCGGACCCAACGGAGCCGGAAAATCGACGCTCCTGAACGTCTGCACCGGCACGCTCAAGCCCAATTCAGGCAAGATATTCTTCAACGATGAACGAATCGACGGCTGGTCCCCGCACCGGCTGTGCCACAAGGCCCTGGCCCGCACCTTTCAGATCCCGCAAATTTTCAGCTCCCTGAGCGTGGATGAGAACGTCGCCGTCGGCACTCTCTTTGGATTGGGCAAGAAGTCCATCGAGGGCCGGACGAAGCGGGAATTCCGCGACGAAATCCTCGCCGAATGCGGTCTCGATCCACGGCGCGACATGATGGCCAGCACGGTCGACCTCCTGACCCGCAAGATGACGATGCTGGCGGCCTCGCTTGCGACGAAGCCGGAGCTGGTCTTCATGGACGAGCCTCTCGCCGGCTTCACGACGGAGGAAATCGACCAGATGGTCGCCCTGATCCTGCACTTGCGGAAGCGACTGGACATCACCTTCATGATCATCGAGCACAAGGTTCGGGCGCTGACCCACATGTCCGACCGGATCATGATCCTGGATCACGGCCAGCGCATCTGCCTGGATGCTCCGCTCAACGTCATGCGCGACCCGAGGGTGGTCGACATCTACCTGGGGTCCGAGTCCGTTGCTTGAGGTCTCGAATCTCAACGTCTTTTACGATGAATTCCACGTGCTGCAGGACGTGTCGATGCACGTGGCCGAGGACGAAGCAGTGGCCTTGATCGGCGCCAACGGACACGGCAAGAGCACGCTGATGAAGGCGATCTGTGGGCTGATTCCGATCCGCTCCGGCGACGTCACCTTTCAGGGCGAGCGCCTCAACGGTCTGGCCGTATCCGAGATCGTCAAGCAGGGCCTGGTCTATGTCGCGGAGGACCGCAGGCTCTTTCCCGACATGACGGTCCGGGAGAATCTCGACCTCGGCGCCTACCTGCCCCATGCCCGCAAGCGGAAGGGCGAGAACCTGAACCTGGTCTTCGAGCTCTACCCGCAATTGAAGGAGCGGCAAGGCCAGATAGCGCGGACCCTGAGCGGCGGCGAGGCGCAGATGCTCGCGCTGGCCAGGGGCCTGATGTCGGCGGCCAGATTCATGGCGATCGACGAGCCCTCCTTCGGCCTTGCCCCGAATCTCGTGCAGAATATGTTGCGCACGATCGCGCGGATCAACGGGGCAGGGATTACCGTTCTTCTCGTCGAGGAAAACATTGCCCAACTCGAGACCTTCATCGACCGCGTGTACTTTCTGGAAGAGGGAAAGACCAGCTACGAGGGTCCGCTTCAGGCGCTCGAACAGCGGCGGACAGGGGACAAGGCTTGAGGTAGGCGGCCGCGCAACCCGCGGTCGTGGCCACGACAGGTGTCGTCAGAACCGGGGCGCCCCGGAGATCCCGCTTCGTCGTCAGGCGGGCCAGGCGTTTCGGTTCAAGGGAATGGATGGCTGGTGAATGCATCAGATCATCGAAATCCTGATCAGCGGGATCATGCTGGGCGCCGTCTATGCGCTGTTGGCGTTCGGCCTGTCCCTGGTCTACGGCGTCACCCGGATCCTCAATTTCGCCTACGGCGCGATTTATGCCGTGGGCGGCTATCTCGCGTGGGTTCTGACGGTCGGGTATCTGGAGCTGAACTATGCGGTGACCTTTCTCATCCTGATTCCGACCCTCTTCGTGCTGGGCATGGCGCTCGAACGGTTGTTGATCCGCCCGCTGCGCTGGAAGCCGGGCTGGAACATAACGACGATGATGGTGACGCTGGGCCTAGCGTTCTTTATCGACAACGCGAACCTGATCGGGTTTGGCCCCGAGAACAAGGTTCTTCCGCCGCTCGTGCCCGGCAAGGTCGAGGCGTTCGGGTTTGTCCTTTCGTATCACAAGATCGTCATCTTCCTGCTGGCGATCGTATTCGTGCTCGGGCTCGAACTGTTCCTTCGAAAGACACGTTATGGCCAGGCCATGCGGGCGGTGGCCCAGGACATGCAGGGCGCCAACATGGTCGGGATCAACGTCAACCAGATCTTCGGCTATGCCTTCGGACTTTCGGCCGTTCTCGCGGGTCTCGCCGGGGTATTGCTCGCCCCGATTCACCTGATTTCCCCGTTCGTGGGCTGGATCCCGTTCCTGAAGGCCTTCGTGATCGTCGTGCTGGGGGGCCTGGGCAGCACGCGCGGCACGCTCGTTGCCGCCTTCATCCTGGGGATCATCGAGTCCTACACCACGTTCTGGGTGGGCGCGAGCTGGACCATACCGCTGTGGCTCCTCACCCTGCTCGCGATCCTGATCTTCCGTCCCAGCGGACTGTTCGGCGGCTGGACGCGATGACGATCAGGCAAACCGGCAGCCTTCGTCGAACGGCGCGCGTGCGAGCGGCCACGGTGCCGGGCGCCGCCACGGAGAGAGCGGCGGAAAGCGGGCCGGCACGATGACTCGCGTCTACTTCCTCATCGCCGTCGGCGTTCTTGCGGTTCTGGGAGCCGTGATCGGGGACAAGTATTTCCTCCATATCCTGATCCTCTGCTTCATCTGGAGCATGGTCGTCGCGGGCTGGGATCTGGTGCTGGGTTACGCCGGGATCGTCAACTTTGCGCAGCTCGTGTTCTTCGCCGTCGGCGCGTACGGCTCCTCCATGGCCGCCATGAGCCTGGGCGCCCCGTCCATCACGCCGCTTCTGGTCGGGATGGGCTGCGCCGGTGTCGTCGGGCTGTTGATCGGCTTGCCGTGCCTGCGTCTTCGCGGCGAGTTCATCGCTCTCTTTACCTTTACCGTCCATCTCGCCCTGCCTCCGCTCATCCGCCAGGGGCGACCGATCGGGACCGGCGGCGCCACGGGACTCCTGGGCGTGCCGCCGCTCGAGATCGGCGACTTCACTCTCGTCGCTCAGGACAAGCTTGCCTGGTTCTACGTCACGCTTTGCGTGGCCGCCGTCGCCATCTACATCATCTATTTCGTCATCCTGCCCGGACGATGGGGCAAGGCGTTCGTGGCCATGCGGGACTCGGAGGACTTCGCCAAGAGTCTCGGCATCAACTACTACAAGTACAAACTCGTCGTGTTCGTGGCCTCGGCACTGATCACCGGGCTGGCCGGCGCACTCTACGCCCACTACGTGATCGTCGTGACGCCGAAGATCCTCGGAACCGAGTTCTTCCTGATCGTCATGGTCATGCTCTCGGTAGGCGGGCTCGGCCGCTTCCCCGGCGTGATCCTGGGTGCGTTCATCATCACGATCGGCAACGAATGGCTCCGCGAAGTCGGGCAGTATCGCCTGCTTCTGCTCGGATTGGCCGTCGTCCTGATCATCCTGTTCATGCCCAAGGGCATCGTCTCGCTCCCCGAGCAGCTCCAGCGCGTCAAATGGCGGAGAGTCCCCACGTTCCGTCGCCAGAACCGGAATTGAACGGGCTCGCCCGCGCGCCCCGCGCCACGGGGATATCTAGAGCACGTTCCGACCGGACGCGATCACGGCGGATTGCCGCAGGAGCCCATTCATCACGCGCTACCGCCCGAGACCCCCCACCCGGCCCTCTCCGCCTTCGGGGGAGGGGGACAGGGGGAGGTGGGAGTCAGGCCGCTGTGATCCCGTAAGGTCGGAAAGTGCTCTACGGATTCGGCGATCGCCTCCAGAACGGTGTCGGCCGCTCCTTCAGCCGTGTACCTGTTCAGCCCCATCCGTCTGGCCACGCGTGCGACGACCGCCGATTTGTTCATTGTCCACTCCTCCGATCCCCCGATCGCGCCCTGAACCCGCCAACCTCCCCGCGAGGCCGACGCACCCTTTCCGCTGACAGCCCTTTGGCCAACGCCGCCATCGCCGCAGCTTTCCTCTTGCGAGCATAACCCGCCCGTTCCGGCCAAGTTCCGCCGACCGTCCGGGCTCCGCAGCAACTGGGCTTCCAACGCCGCCTCCGAGCATTGCCCGCACCCCGAGGCAGAGGCCGGACCGGGAGGGGCAGCCCTCGGCAGGGGAGCAAGTCCCCCGCCGCTTGGCCCGCCGACCGCGAGGGAGGATCCGATGCGCACTTATGTAAAGGACTACGCTTGCGGCTTTCGATTCACGAAAGCCGCGTGGGGCGCCTTCAGCAACTTCCAGCCACTCGCCGTGCCCATCGTGACCGGTCCCTGGAGCTGCCCCACGTCTGAGAATCTCTACCAGGCTTGTAAGTTCCCGGCGCGGCCCGACAAGAGAACGACGGCAAGGTCGACAGCGCTGACTTCCAGCGACTCTACAAC
>JAJEBJ010000192.1 GCA_022822575.1 Alphaproteobacteria bacterium
CCGAACTCCATGACGCCCTGGCAGGGCGAAACGGCATGGCTCTCGCCCGCGGCATGCGTGAACGCTATCCGGTTGCCCTCATCGACGAGTATCAGGACACCGATCCGCTGCAGACCAGGATCTTCAGGCGTGTCTACGAGCCGGCGGTCAAGGTGCGGGGCACCCCTCCTGTTCTCTTCATCGTCGGTGACCCCAAGCAGTCCATCTACTGGTTCCGTGGCGCCGATGTCTTTTCCTACCTGGAAGCGAAGAAGCGCGCCCGGAACACTCTCACTCTCAGGAAGAACTGGCGATCGGCACCGGCTCTCGTGAAGGGCGTCAACCATCTCTTCGACACCCGGGCTCCATTCCTGATCGACAGCATCGCGTTCCGTCCGGCGGTGCCTGGGCGCGACGCCTCGCCGGTTCTCGAGGTGAAGGGCGACAGGGGCCCGCCGTTCAGGGTGTGGAATCTCGGTTATGACATCACGAAGGCGGCCGCGACGCGGCAATCCGTCAAGCGGACCGGCAGCGAAATCCAGGAACTGCTCCGTGCGGGAGAGGCCGGGAAGGCCTGCCTGGGAGGCCGGCCCCTCAAGGGGTCCGACATCGCGGTCCTCGTTCGCAAGCGCATCCAGGGACGCGATATCGCCACGGACCTGCGCGAGAGGGGTGTCGGCTGCATCGAAATCGACGATGCGAGCGTCTTCGAGACGCGCGAGGCCGAACAGCTGGAAAGGGTGCTGTGGGCCCTGGCCGAGCCGGGCCGGATCACGCGGGAACGCGCCATGCTGTCAGGCGACATCTTCGGCCTCGACAACATTGAGCTTCTGGCGATCAAGGAGGACGACGCCACCTGGAACCGGTGGCTGGAGCGCATCGACGGCTGGCGACACATCTGGCGGGTGCGGGGCATCGGAACGGCGCTCCAACACATCCTCGCATCCGGGGACGGCCTGACGTCTTATGGCAATGCGCCCCGGCGACTGAGCAACGTACGCCATCTCATCGATCTCCTGCAGGATGCCGAAGCGGACCTGCGCCTCGGCCCTGCCAGCCTCGCCACCTGGTTCAGCCGGCAGTTGAGCGACACGGTCCACCGGGACGAGACGTCACTGCTGCGCCTCGAGAGCGATGAGGACCTTGTGCGGATCATGACGGTTCACTCCAGCAAGGGTCTCGAGTTCCCGATCGTCTTCTGTCCCTTCACGTGGGATGTCCAGAGCGCCCGGACATCCCGCGACAACACGGCTACCTGCCACCTCGAAAGGGATGACGGGACCGGAACGTCCTATCCGGTGGTTCTCAATCTCAACCCCGGCGCCGGTGACCTCGACGCCGAGCTCATCGAGAACTTCATGGAGGACGTGCGTCTCCTCTATGTCGCCCTGACGCGGGCACGGGAACGCTGCATGATAGCGACGGCGCGGCTCGCCAGAACGAAGGAGATATCCCCGCTTTCGTGGCTGCTTCATCAGGGACCGCTCGGCGCAGGTTACGTGGCGGGCCAGAACGTGAACACGACCGGAGAGTGGGCGGTTCCGCTCGCTGTCCGGGGTCTCTACACATGGGTGAAGTCGTCATTCCGCGACCTGTCGGAGGACGCATGGCGCCAGCAGATCGCACAAGCTCTCGAGGGATCCGGGGGATCCATCGCACAGGAACCGGTCAACGTGGCCGACGACGCTCCCGGACCGGTATCCGCTTCGCAGGCCGGACCGCTTCTCGAAGCGAGGCGGTTCACCAGGAAACTGGAGAGCATCCGCCACATCACCAGCTTCTCCGCTCTCAGCGCGGATCACGGTCCGGGAGGACGCCTGATCGGGCGTCCCGATCACGATGACGACAAGGGCGCGCCCTCCGATGACTCCGAAGAGGCGCCATCGGATGGCCCGTCGCCCTTCACCTTTCCCCGGGGCGCCACGGCGGGCCGGTGCTTCCACGGCATTCTGGAAGCGATGGATCTCGATCCGGAGGACGACCTCGACAACATCTGCCGCCGGCAGCTGCGGCACTACGGAATCGACGGGTCCTGGGCCTCCGTGGCGCGAACCGTGGTCGTCAACGCGCGCGCCACGCATCTCGAGGAGCCGGGTCACGAAGGCTTCCGCCTGGCCGATCCCCTGGAAAGGCTGCCGGAACTGGAGTTCAGCTTTCCGGCCGAGAGGCTGCGGAGGCGATGCATCTCCGAGTGTCTCACGCGCCACGGCTACCCCGATCCGATCCCGTCGTCGGCGAGTGCGCAGCCGATCAGGGGCTATCTCAGGGGATTCATCGACCTTGTGATCGCCCGGAACGATCGCTGGTACGTTCTCGACTACAAGTCGAACTGGCTCGGCAACAGGGCAGGCGACTACGAGTCGACACGGCTCCATCCCGCCATGCACAACAGCGGCTACACCTTCCAGTACCTGCTCTACCTGGTTGCTCTCGACCGCTACCTGGCGACGAGGATCACGGACTACGACTACGAACGCCACGTCGGCGGCGCCTTCTACCTGTTTCTGAGGGGGATGGATCCCGAAGCCGGCATGACCCGGGGCGTCTGGTTCGATCGACCGACGCAGGCCTGCATTCGCGATCTCGACGCCTGCTTCAGGGACGATGC
>JAJEBJ010000197.1 GCA_022822575.1 Alphaproteobacteria bacterium
CCGAACGCTTGGGCCTTAGCGAAGGCGCAGTGCGCAAGCTGTGCGATCCGGACCACCGCTCCCATATCGGCACCGTGGAAGATGCCTTGCGAGCAATCGGACGCAGCCTGGTGCTCGGCGATCGCGCGGTTCTGGAATCCCCACCACCGCGACCACTCAAGGACTCTGCTGCATTGTCTCCTCAGGGCATGTAGCTCTGGACACTTGGACTGAACGTCCACGCAACGAATGAATGTATGCATCGCGGCATCCGAGGCCAGGCGCGGGTGGCATGGACCGCACAAGTTGCATGCATTTCGTCGCCAGTCCTGCCCGGCGTGTCGAATCCGTAGCTGGAAGCCAGCGCGATGGAAGACTCGCGGGTGGCGGACGAAAGCCTGATCCAATGACCGAATCAGGATGACGCGAACCCCACAGATTGACCCATGTCAGTGAACGCAAGCAGCCCTGCATCCAGCGGACCGGCTGGCTCCCATTTCGAGGGGCAGGTCGGTGCGCACTATCTGCTGTCGTTACTGATTGGTGCAGAGCCCCGAGGGCTGCCCGGCACCACGATCGATCGCGTCGAATTTCAGCGGGCGGCCGAAGGCCATCCCCTTGACGACATCATCGTTCATGCCCGAGACGAACGCGGCCAACCCGCCATCCTGGAGATTCAGGTCAAGCGCGGCCTCAGCTTTACGCCCTCCGATCAGGTGTTTCGTCAAGTCGTAGCTCAAATCGCCGAGGCATCTCAACGTCCGGATTTCTTCGGTAGCCGTTATGACCTCGCCATCGCGATTGCGCGAGGCTCCGCCAAGATCGACGGCGCCTATCAGGACGTCTTGACCTGGGCACGGCAATTGGGTTCCGCGGAGACGTTCATCACCCGGATTGAGCGGCCGGGTTCCTCGAACCCTGCCATGCGCACGTTCGTCGCCACCTTCAGATCGAATCTGATGGAAGCCGGTGTGGTACACGATGACGAGATGGTCTGGCGGCTATTGTCGAAGCTCCAGATTCTGGTCTTCGATTACACGGCCGCTGGGTCCGCGCCAGAAGCGCTGGAGCGAGAACGTGCCGTCCGTGCGCTACATCCCGAAGAGACCGCTCGGGCGGAAGCTCTCCGGAGGAACTTGATCGAACTCGCGATCGAGGTCGCTTCGAGCGCGGGCGATCGTACCCGCGCTCGATTGATAGACGACGTGAGGCACTGGTCGTTCCGCTTGGCCGGTGACCGACGGTACTCAATCGCGCACAATGCCCTTGCCGAAGCTTCGAGTCACGCGCTATCGGACATCGCCAACCGTGTCGGAGACGTCTCGCTGATGCGTGAGGGTCATCTTGGCGCTGTCCGCGTAGCTCTCGGCCAAGGCCGTTATGTCGAAATCCGGGGCGATGCGGGGGTCGGGAAATCGGGCCTGCTGAAGCACCTGGCACGACAATGTTCCGCCGAGTCGCGAATCATCATGCTCAGCCCAGGCCGCACGAAGCCCGGCGAGTGGACGGAGTTGAAAGGATCGCTGGGATTCGACGGTGGCGCCCGCGATCTCCTGGTGGATCTGGCCGCCGGCGGCGGTGCGACCCTCTTCATCGATGGTCTCGATCCTGATCCATCTGCTCGAACGAGTAACCGTAGTCGTTGTGCAGGTGCAAAATGAATTCCTGCCGAACCCGCTCTTCCGGCTTGCCCGTCACGTCTCGCCATTCGTCGTAAAGGTGCATCCGAACCCAGTCGCCCGGCCCTTTCGGTGTCCTGGAAGACGCCGGGTTCACTGTCGCAGGTACGCTCCTGGACTTCCGTTTGACCTTCTTTGCCATCGTCACACGCTCTCCCAAATGCACCCTTCACCCCGCATGACCGCCCACTGAGGTTCGGTTCGAAGCTGAATTCCAAAATGTCCTTGTAAACTATCCGTGGAATGGATAATTTACAAGGATGATTCCGCGGATCGTCACCCCTGACATCGAACGTGCCCTGAACCGCCAGGCCGCCGTGGCCCTGATCGGGCCGCGGCAGGTTGGCAAGACCACGCTCGCGCTGGAGATCGCGCGATCGCGCGACGCGCTCTATCTCGATCTGGAGGATCGCGACGATCGCAATCGGCTCGCCGAGCCTGCACTCTTCCTCGACAACCTCGAGGATCGGCTCGTCATCCTGGACGAGATCCACCGGATGCCGGAGCTGTTCCAGACCCTGCGCGGGATCATCGACCGGGGGCGGCGCCGCGGCAAGGGCAAGGGTCGATTCCTCATCCTCGGATCGGCGTCGATCGATTTGTTGCGCCAATCCGGCGAAACGCTGGCCGGCCGCATCGCGTACATCGACATGGCACCGCTGTCCGCGATCGAAGTGGACGACCCGCGCGGTTCACGCGAACGGCTGTGGCTGCGCGGCGGATTTCCCGACAGCTTCCTGGCCGCGAGCGACGAGGACAGCCTCGCGCTCCGCCGCGATTTCATCCGCACGTACCTGGAACGCGACGTCGCGGTGTTCGGGCCACGCGTCCCCGCCACGACCCTGGAGCGGCTGTGGACTATGCTCGCGCACAGCCAGGGAACGATGCTCAACGCATCCATGCTTGCCAGGGCACTGGAGGTGAGTGCGCAGTCGGTGACCCGCTACATCGACCTGCTGGCGGACCTGCTGCTTCTGCGACGCCTGCCGCCATTTCGCGCCAACGTTGGCAAGCGCCTGGTGAAGTCACCGAAGGTCTACGTGCGCGACAGCGGCCTGGTGCACGCTCTGCTCGGCATCTCGTCGCTGGAGCAGCTCGCCGGGCATCCTGTGGTCGGAGAGAGCTGGGAAGGTCATGTCATCGAGACACTGGTCTCCGTCCTGCCGCCGCGAGCGACGCCGTACTTCTACCGCACGAGCGCCGGCGCCGAGATCGACCTGGTAATCGAGCACGACGACGGCACGCGCTGGGCGATCGAGATCAAGCGCTCGCTATCTGCCAGGGTCGGGCGCGGCTTTCACCTCGCCTGCGCGGATCTGAAGCCGGCACGCGCCTTCGTCGTGCACGCCGGCGACGACCGTTATCCGATGTCGGAAACCCTGGAGGCAGTCAGCGTGCGGGGGCTTGCCGGCGAGTTGCGAGCGCGCTCCTGATCGGTCGGTCCCGGCGATGAGTCTGCGGCGGCAGAAGTCCGCCGCTGCACGAAGAGACGGCGATCAGCCGCCATGAGCCTTGATGCCGACAGAAGTCGGGGGCGTCGCGCGTGCTGACGCCGAGAGCGCCGCCACCGAGGCATCGTCCCTCGCCCTCACCTCCAGGCGACAGCCGATTGCGCCCAGCGCGGCATCCATCCGGTCGAGCCGGGAGCGGTGGCGGATGTCGAGCACGCGATCGACCTGCGGGAGATGCCAGCCAAGACGCCGGGCCAGCTCCGCCTTGCCGATCGCCTGTTCTCTCATGCCCTGGTAAAGCATCACCTTGATCGCAGTAAGCGTCGGAACCGTGATGCGAATCTCGCCTGCCGAGGGCGAGGGAATGTCCTGGCCCGAATGGATGCGGGCCGCTATTGCTTCTTCGAGGGCATCGACGGCACGAGCACGTGCTTCGTCCCGGTCATCGCCGAAGGTGGTGAGCTCCGGAAAATCAGGGCACGTAGCCATGACGGACGCATCGTCGTCTTCCAGTGCAATTGGATAGGAAAGCATTCAGGTCAACTCGAGATCCTTCTTTATCTTCGCAACGAGCTTCC
>JAJEBJ010000309.1 GCA_022822575.1 Alphaproteobacteria bacterium
TGGGGCCCGTCGCACCTTCTGCCCATGACATGCGCCGCGAATATCGCATTCTTTCGCGCCTGTGGAGGACATGGGACCTGGCGCCCCGAAGTTACATACTGTGTACCGATGACACCATTCTCGGCGCCGACTTTCATGTCATGGAACGGCGCCACGGTCTGGTGCTGCGGGCCACCAATCCCCACCTCACCGACGGCAAGCCGGAGCTTTGCCGGCGTATAGGCGTCATGGTCGCCGAGATTCTTGCCGGTCTCCACGGAATTGATGCCGATGCGGTCGGTCTCGGTGATCTCGGCCGGCCCGACGGATTCGTGGGACGTCAGGTCGAAGGCTGGGCTGGACGCTGGGAGGCCGCTCTCGATGACACCTCGCCGGATGCTTCGACCCTTGTCCGATGGATTCGCGAGGAACGGCCGACATCCGGTACGGCAACGCTGGTCCACAACGACTTCAAGCTGGACAACATCCTCGTGGCGCGAGACGACCTCGCGAGGGCTGTGGCGGTCCTCGATTGGGACATGTGCACGCGGGGCGATCCTCTGCTCGACCTGGCCAATCTCGTGGCCTACTGGTCCGAGGAGAGCGACAGCGCGACCTGGCGCGAGGCGGTCTGGATGCCCACCGACAAACCGGGGTTCCCGACACGTGCCGAACTGGTCGAACTCTACGCGGACCTCACCGGTTTCGATGTCTCGAGGTTCCCCTGGTACGAGGTCTTCGTCACCTTCAAGATCGCTGTCATCATCCAGCAGATTTACATCCGCTACCTGAGGGGTCAGACAAGTGATGAACGCTTCGCCATCATGGGTAGCCGGGTGCGGGCACTGATCGCCAAGTGCGAGGAACTGACGCGACTTCAGTGACCGAACATGCGCCGCAAGCCAAAGCGTCGCTGGTGTTTTTCCATGAATCTCTGGTGGTAGTCCTCGGCCACCCAGAACGTGCCTGCATCGCTGATTTCAGTGACGATCCTGCGACCGTCTTGGCGGCGGGTCTGCTCATCGTCGCGCGAGGCAAGGGCAGCTTCGCGCTGATCATCGTCGTGAACGAAGATTGCCGAACGGTATTGGGTGCCGACATCCGGTCCCTGCCGGTTGGCCGTGGTGGGGTCGTGCATCGCCCAGAAGTGGGAAAGCAATTCGTGATAGCTCACGACTTCGGGATCGAACGAGACCAGAACGGCCTCTGCATGGCCTGTATTCCCTGTGCATACCTCGTGATAGGTCGGGTGGTCCTGGTGGCCGCCGGTGTAACCGACGACGGCATCAAGGACACCCCGGATCTCCCTGAACCGGGCTTCAGGCCCCCAGAAACACCCGGCGGCGAACGTTGCCTTCAGTTCAGCCATGTCAGTGATCTCCTCTCACAGTCCCGCAGCGATGGTGCCACCGCCATCCACCACGATCGTCTGGCCCGTGATGTAGCGCCCGGCATCCGAAGCAAGGAACACCGCCGTGCCGGCAATGTCATCGGGTTCACCGATACGCCTCATGGGATAGCGTTCCTCGACCTGCGCCAATCGTTCCGGGTTCTCCCACAACGCTCTTGCAAAGTCCGTGCGCACGAGGCCAGGGGCGATGGTGTTGACCCGAATGCCGTGTTCCCCCCAGGTGACCGCGAGATTGCGCGCCATAGCGATGACGGCTGCCTTCGAAATGCCATAGGTACCGATGTCGTCGGTTCCCTTGATTCCGGCGATCGACGACACGTAGATAATGGAGCCGTCACCGCGTTCGGCCATGCCGGGGAGGACCAGCCGGGCGAGCCACAGATTGGCCCTGACGTTGCAGTTGATGATCTTCTCGAAAGCACTCTCGCCGATGGTTGTCATCGGGCCGTAGTGCGGATTGACGGCAGCGTTGCCGACGAGACAGTCGATTCGGTCGAACACGTCGATTGACGTTGTCACCAGGTGTTCCAGCTGGTCGATGTGGGTGACATTGCAGGCCACCGCAGCTGCCTCCCCACCCGCCTCGCGAATCGTCCGGACAACCTCTTCACACGCGTCAAGCTTGCGGCTGGACACCACGACGCGGGCGCCGGCACCGGCCATGCGCAGGGCCATCGCACGGCCGATTCCCCTGGATGCGCCGGTGATGACAACCACTTTTTCCGTCAGGTCGAAGAGTCCCATCATCATCTCTCCCGTCATTGCGCATCGTTGTCACGCCATACTAGATTGTCCACTCAAATCCGTGGTCAGGAATGGGGATGCCGGACGCATGCAGATGACATTTACAGCCGCAGATGAGGCCTTTCGCGAGGAACTTCGGGACTTCATCGAGCAGGAGTGCGACCCGGGCTCGCGCGAACGCGTGGCGAAGGGCCTGGGTCTCGGCAAGGAAGACTATGTCGACTGGCACCGCAAACTCGCCACGAAGGGCTGGTCCTGCCCCCACTGGCCGGTCGAGCATGGCGGTTGCGACTGGACGCCCGTGCGCCACTACATCTTCGAGGCGGAAACCGGCGAGGCCTGCTGCCCGCCACCGGTGCCATTCGGTCCTGAAATGGTCGCCCCGGTGGTCTGGACATTCGGTACGCGGGAACAGCAGCAACAGCACCTGCCTCCCATCCTGGCAGGTGACCTTTGGTGGGCCCAGGGATACTCCGAACCCAATTCCGGCTCGGATCTTGCCAGCCTTAAGACGGCGGCCCGTCTCAACGGCGATCACTACGTTGTCAACGGCACCAAGACCTGGACAACAATGGCCCACTATGCCGACTGGATCTTTCTCCTGGTACGCACATCGAGCGAAGGCAAGAAGCAGGAGGGAATCACATTTCTCCTTGTCGACATGACCTCCCCCGGAATCACGGTTCATCCGATCATCACCATGGAAGGCGGGCACGAGGTTAATCAGGTGATCTTCGATGACGTCCGCGTTCCTGCCGTCAACAGAATTGGCGAGGAGAACCGGGGCTGGACCTATGCCAAGTTTCTTCTCGGCTACGAACGTTTCAACATGGCGGGTGTTCCCCAGGCCAAGCGGCAGATGAAACGCCTGCGTCACATCGCCGGGGATCAGGGCATCGACGGTGATCCGGGGTTCAGGGCGAAGATGGCGGATGCCGAGATCCAGATCATGGCGCTCGAATCGACGATGCTGAGGTTGCTGTCGTCCGTCGCCTCCGGCAAAGATCCGGGCAACGAAGCCTCCTACATCAAGATCCGGGGTACCGAGATCGATCAGCTGATGACCGAGCTCGCCATGGAGGCCGCAGGCCCCTACGTGCTGCCCTACGCGCCAGGGGCCCTCGAAGAGGGCTGGAACGAGGAACCGCTGGGACCTGACTACGCAGTGCCCGTTGCGCCCGACTACTTCAATACCCGCAAGGTGACGATCTACGGCGGATCCAACGAGATTCAGAAGAACATCATCGCCAAGCACGTACTGGGTCTCTAGAGACATGCTGAATCTGGAACTCAACGAGGGGCAGCTGCTGCTGCGCGAAAGCGTCGCTCGCTTTGTCGAGCGCGAGTACAATTTCGAACGTCATCGCGCATCGGTCGCCGAGGATGAGGGATTCAGTCGCTCGCTGTGGAAGGAATTCGCCGAACTCGGCTGGCTCGGCGTCGGTCTTGAATCCGAGTTTGGCGGCGCCCGGGATGTCGCCCTCGTGATGGAGGGGCTGGGACGTGGTCTCGTGGTCGAACCGTTCCTTCCCAGCATCGTTATGGCGGCAAAGGCCATCGCCATCGCCGGTGGCGGGGACGAGGGCGCGGAGATCATCGCCCGGGTCACCGCAGGCGATCATCTGCTGTCGTTCGCCTTCACCGAACCGCGGTCGCGCTACCACGTGGACCACGTGACCACCCGCGCCACACGATCGGGGAGCAAATGGATCCTCAACGGCCGGAAGAGCCTGGTCCTCAACGGCGATACCGCCGACTCCCTCGTCGTCACGGCTAGAACGTCAGGCAACGTGCGGGAACGGAACGGTCTTTCCCTCTTCCTGGTGGACGGTGACGGCGATGGTGTTTCCAGACGCGCCTATCCGACCAATGACAGCAGGAGGGCCGCCGACATCGATTTCAACGACGCTCCTGCACGTCTGCTCGGCGTGTACGGTGAAGCCCATGATGTGGTGTCAGAAGTCGTTGACCGGGCCGCTGCTGCGGTCTGTGCCGAGTCGCTCGGCCTCATGTCCCGCCTCAACGATCTCACGGTTGACTATTCGAAAACCCGCGAACAGTTCGGCCAGCCGATCGGTCGGTTTCAGGTCCTGCAACACCGCATGGTGGACATGTTCGTGGCGCTCGAGGAGTCGCGCTCGATGACAACCGTCTACATGGGCGATGTCGATGCCACAGACGCCACCGAGCGGCAAAGGGCTGTATCAGCCATGAAAGTGCAGTGCGACAAGGCCGGACGGCTTGTCGGTCAGGAAGCGGTGCAACTTCACGGCGGCATCGCCATGACCCAGGATTACGAAGCTGGCCACCACTTCAAGCGACTGAGCGTCATCCATCGCCAGTTTGGCGACATCGACTGGCACCTCGACCGTTTCGCCAGTCTTTGAGATAACTCCACGTGAAGACGGGACATTCGCTCTTCCGGCGAATGGCGGATGGAGACGATCACGTGGCGAGGGCGTGGGCGATGGCCCTGAACGAACGCTCCATGTCGTTGAAGAACTTCTCCTCCGCAGGGGCGGGATGACTTGAGTGACGTGCACAGACGACACCGGCAACCGGGTCGACGAAGAGCATCTGACCGTGGATACCGATACCGAAGAAGGGCCGGTGGGGATCATTGAGGTCGGTGTACCACTTGGACCGATAGTGGCACCCCGGCATCATGTCGGCGAATGAGCCGCGATCCCATGCCGCACTGTCGCCATTCTCCCGGAAATCCCGGATCCACGACTCAGGAATGATGCGGCGCCCGTCCATGACCCCGTTCTGCAGGTGAAGCTGGCCAAAGCGCGCAAGATCGCGCGTGGTGACACACAGCCCACCGTCGGTCTGTGGCGCCCCGAGTCGATCGAGAGTGACATAGGCGTCTTCGCCCGCCCCCATGGGCTGCCAGATTTCCCGACTGAGCAGAGTGGCGAAGTCCGTTCCCGACACCCGCTCCAGGATCCAGCCCAGGAGGTCGGTGTTGGTGGACACATAGTGGAAAATCTCTCCATGCCGCCCCGCGGGACGCATTGTCGTGATGTAGTCCCGCAGGTTGTCGGGCGCGCCCTCGATGGCGGGGCGCCAGCCGCCCGCTGCATCGAGACCCGCCATGTCGCTCTCGGGATTGTCGTAGTCCTCGTCGAAGTCCATGCCCACCGTCATATCGAGAACATGGCGAACCCTGGCCCCTTCATAGGCAGAACCCTTGACCTCGGGAATGATGTCGGAGACGAGGTCATCGGGTGACAGGAGGCCCCGCTCAACAAGAATTCCGGTGAGTGATCCGGTGAAGGACTTGGTAACCGACATGAGAAGATGAGGTTCATGGGGCGCCACGCCTTCGGCGTAGCGTTCAGTGACAACGACCCCCTGGCAGAGCACCACAAAGCCGTCCATGTACCCAGTCTCGATCGTCCTGCCGACGGTCGTCGTGGCGCCATCCGCGTCCTCGAACTCGATATCGTCAAGCCACACCGCCTCGTGCTGCAGTGGCTGCGTCGCCCCGTCGCCGCGCCAGACATTCCCGGTGGGCAGCATGCGACGCATGTTGCGAAAGGCCCAGCGGTTGAATGGCCCTTTCTGCATGTTGGCAAGAATAACCTGTTCGCCCGGAGCGGCCGGAAAGGTCCGCATCAGTTTCAGGGATTCACTCATGGTGGGAGAACTCCAGGTCAACAGGGCTACTCACCATGCAGTCAGCACGTCTTTGGCGCAACCAGACAAGCTGGGCATGAAACCCAAAAGCAACCATGCCGGTATGCAGGCAAGCGCAACCCGGTTATCCATCGCCATGAGCGTGGTCGAGGGCACGGAACCACAAGGATGCTTGTCGGGAAGTCAGAGCAAAGCTGACATCCACAGTGTCGGGTCAAGCCACGGGGTTGTCGCTCACCTGGACGAGCAGCTTGCCGAAATTGCTGCCATCGAACAGACGATTGAACGCCGCCGGTGCGTTTTCGAGGCCCTGCACGATGTCTTCGCGCCACGTCAGCCGGCCGTCGGCAATCCAGCCAGCCAGTCTGCGGCGCGCCTCGTCGTGTTTCTTGGCGAAATCCGTCACCAGGAATCCCTCCATGCGGATGCGGCGCACAATGAGCCACCAGAGATGGTCCTCCACCATATCCTGGCGGGTCGCGTTGTAGTTCGAGATCGTGCCGCAAACCGCCATGCGGCCATGCTCGTTGAGGTTCAAGATCGCCGCCCGCGCAATCGGTCCGCCGACATTCTCGAAGTTAATGTCGATCCCTTCGGGATTCATGGCCGCGATGGTCCGTTGTGGTTCGGTGACGTTCCGGTGATTGAAGCAGGCATCGAATCCGCAAGCTTGGAGGCACCAGTCGATCTTGTCGTCGGACCCCGCGCATCCCGTGGCACGGCACGAGAGAATTTTCGCGATCTGTCCGACGGTGGCGCCCACAGCACCGGATGCGGCCGACACGAAGACGGTCTCCCCGGCTACCGGCCGGCAGACATCGACAAGGCCGTGATAAGCCGTGAGGCCCGGCATGCCCAGCACCCCAAGTGCGGTGCTGACGGGCGCCAGGGAGGGATCGACCTTCCGGAGCGTGTGACCGTGCGCCAGCACGTGGGACTGCCATCCACCCTGGGTTTCGACAATGTCGCCGGCATTGAATGCCTTGTGACGGGAGTCCAGCACCACGCCAACCGTGCTGCCGATCATGACATCATCGATCTGCATCGGTCCTTCGTAGGACTCGGCATCATCCATCATTCCCCTCATGTAGGGGTCGAGCGAGAGATAGATTGTGCGGGACAGCACCTCGCCTGGACCCGGGTCGCCGGAATCCTCCTCGACAATCCTGAAGTCATCCGCTTCCGGCAGTCCATGGGGGCGCCGTGCCAACACCACCTTGCAGTTCTTCACCATGGGTCGCTCCCTCGCTTGACATCTCCATCATAGGCCATCCTGGTCGCTTCGAGTCCTCGTTCCTTGTCGTCCGCTATCGTCCGTGCCACAAGGAAGCAACAGCCCCGGGAATGAACGCACATGTCTGGATCCATACTTGCCATTGCACGTCGTGGCGCATCGAGAGCACCCATGGAGGAACTCAAGGCGACGACGATCAGTATCGATGCCGGGGTCGAGGGCGATCTGCGCGGCGAACCGGGCGACCGGCAGGTCACCATCCTGACCCGGGAAAGCTGGGATGCGGCATGCGCCGAACTGGGAGAACGCCTGCCGTGGACAACGCGGCGGTCCAACATTTTCATCTCTGGACTGCGGGTCGAGGGCCAGCTTGGCCGCACCGTGCATATCGGCGATGTCGAACTCGCCATCACAGGCGAAACCGATCCGTGCTCCCGCATGGAAGAACAGGCCACAGGCCTGCGTCAGGCCCTTGCCGTGGACTGGCGCGGCGGCGTGACCTGCCGGGTCCTCAAGTCCGGTTCCATCAAGGTTGGTGACAGAGTAGAATTTGCATCGTGAGTTCACCCAAGAACGCCCCAGGGAGGACGACATGGCAGCTTTGACCGATGGCAATCCCGCCCTCATCATCGTCGACATCATGGGAACCGGACGTCCGGAGGACGACGACGGCGGCATTCCCAGCATGGGAGGCGAAGAGGAGCGTGTCGACCGCGTGATCCCGCTCATTGAGGCGGCGCGTGCCGGCAACATACCTGTCATCTACATCATCGAGGTGCACCGGCCCGATCACGTGGACTTCGGTCGCGAACTCGACGGTGACGAGGACGTTCACTGTGTCGAGGGACATCCGGGCACACGCATTCACGTTCGCCTGCCCTATCGCGCGGGTGTGGATTATCTCATCCCCAAACGCCGGTACTCTGCATTCTTCGGAACAGATTTCGAAATCCTGCTGAAGGGACTGAAGGTCGATACTCTCTTCCTGTGCGGTGGCCTGACCGATGTCTGTGTCCACTATACCTTCGTCGATGCGCACCAGAACGACTATCACGCCCATGTCATCGAGGACTGCGTGGGTGGATCCAGTTTCGAAGCCCACAACGCCTCTCTCAAGGCGATGGAGTATCTCCAGCACGGTGCAAGGTGCAGCAGTCACGATGTGATTGCCGCCTTCCGGAAGCGTCAACGCGAAGCCGCCTGAACATCGGGGGAAACGGTACCATGGCGGACCGTTTCCCGACTCTCTTTTCTCCTCTCGCCGTCGGGCCGCGCACGTTTCGCAACCGCATCTTCTCGACCGGTCACATGACCTGTCTGCTCGATGCGGACAGGCTGCCTGACGAGCGCTTTGTTGCCTATCATGAAGCCCGTGCACGGGGTGGAGCAGGTCTCATCATCACCGAGGCGGCAAGGGTCCACGCAAGCGGCGGCTGGCGCAATCTCGATGCCTCCGGTGACGCCTGCATCGCTCCCTATCGGCGTACCGCGGATGCCGTGCATCACCACGGATGCATGATCTTCGGTCAACTCGGTCATTCCGGCGCCTATGGCGTGACAACCCGCGACGGCAGTCACGGAGTCGCGTTCGGCCCGTCCCAGGTGAAGGCACAGCGTTCCCACACCGTCGCTCGGGCCCTGTCACTGAACATGATCGGCGAACTCGTGGATGCCTACGGCGCGGCCGCCGGACGCATGAGGAGAGCCGGGCTTGACGGTGTCGAGATCCTCGCCAGCCACAGCCTGCTTCCGGCGCAATTCCTCAATCCGGCCATGAACAGCCGCCAGGATGCCTATGGCGGATCGCTGGCGAACCGCATGCGGTTCCTCGAAGAAGTCATCGCCTGCGTGCGTGACCATGCCGGCCCGTCGATGGTCGTCGGCATGCGGATTTCCGGTGACGAGATGGAGACCGGTGGCAACGACCCCGAGGAACTGCTCGAGGTGTGCCGGCAGCTCGGCAACGCCGGCACCCTCGACTACATCAACGTCATCGCAGGTTCCATGATGGGCCTCAGGGGGTCGATCCACGTGGTCCCGCCCATGAACATCGAGACCGCCTACCTCGCACCGCTTGCCGCCACCGTAAAGCAACTGGTGCCGATACCTGTGTTTGTCGCAGGCCGGATCAATCAGCCCCAGGACGCAGAAACCATCCTCGCCACCGGCCAGGCTGACATGACAGGGATGACCCGGGCCCAGATTGCCGACCCCGAAATGGCCAACAAGGCAAAGACCGGGCGTGTCGACGACATCCGCGCGTGCATTGCCTGCAACCAGGCCTGCATTGGTCACATGCAGACCGGCCACGGCATCTCCTGTATCCAGCATCCGGAAACCGGCCGGGAACTGGACTACGCTGTCAAGCCTTCCGCCAGAGTGTCGCGGACCGTGGTCGTGGCGGGGGGCGGACCGGCAGGCATGAAGGCTGCAGCCGTCGCTGCGGAACGTGGACACCGGGTCATTCTCGCTGAACAGTCACTCCGCCTGGGAGGCCAGGTCCTGCTGGCCCAGGAGTTGCCCGGACGCGCAGAATTCGGTGGCATCGTAGCCAATCTTCAACGCGAGATGGCCCGTCACGCAGTGGAGGTGAAACTGGGTACCAGGGTGACGCGGCAGACCCTCGAGGACTGGGATGCCGACACGGTGATCGTGGCGACAGGTGCAATGCCGCTCGTTCCCGATATCGAGTCCGATGATCACACCATGCTGGTGGACGCCTGGCAGGTTATCCGTGGCGAGACCTCAATCGGTTCCCGCGTCGTGGTTGCCGACTGGCGCTGCGACTGGACGGGCCTGGGGCTGGCCGAAAAGCTCACCCGGGAAGGATGCCGGGTGACTCTGGCGATCAACGGCACGATGCCGGGCCAAATGATCCAGATGTACGTACGCGACCGCTGGGCAGGTGAACTCAACCGTCTTGGCATCGAGGTCATCCCGTACGTTCGTCTCGTCGGCGCAGACTCTTCGGGCGCCTGGCTGCAACACGTCACGTCGGACGAGATCATTCTCATCGAATCGGTCGACACCGTGGTCGCGGCAGTGGGTCACATGCCCGATACCGCGCTTGCCGAAGAACTTGCCGACTGGCCCGGAACATGCCTCGAGATCGGCGACTGCCTCAATCCCAGAACCTGCGAGGAAGCGGTCCTCGAAGGCATGAAGGCAGGGAGTTCCGTGTAGGAATCACGTTACCGGGCGGCGGCGCCAGGGAGCAAACCAGCCGAGTCCCTCGTGCGTGGTAGCGGCAGGAGTGTATTCCGCTCCCACCCAGCCCCTGTACTCGCTGCGGTCGATCAAGCCGAAAATCCAGTCATGATTGATTTCACCGGTGCCCGGTTCATGACGGCCCGGATTGTCCGAGACCTGCACATGTCCGATCAACGGCAGCTGTTCCGTGAAGTGGCGGGAGATGTCTCCCTCACTGACCTGACAGTGGTAGAAGTCGAACTGGATCTTGACGTTCGCCCGATCCACGGCCTTGACCACGCATCGCGCCTGGTTCTGGCGTGTCAGGATGTATCCGGGAACGTCGTGCCCGTTGATCGGTTCAACGAGAAGCGTGATGCCCAGAGAGGAGGCCTCGGCGGATGCCCGGCGGAGGTTGTCGACGAGCACCTCATAACAGGCTTCGAGACTTGTTTCCGGTGGGAGAATTCCGGAGAGAACGTGGACAAGGCCAGTACCGGTGACGGTTGCATAGTCGAGCGCCACCTTGAGACAGTCGCTGAACTCGCTTTCGGCACCCGGAATGCCGGCCAGGCCAGCCTCTCCGCCTGGCGCATTGACAAGCACCAGATCAAGACCACATTCCTTCAGCGTCCTGGCAACCGTTTCGGCCGGAAGGTCATAGGGTTCCTGGATCTCGACGGCCTCAAAGCCCGCGTCCGCTGCCAGGGCAAACCGTTCCCAAAGAGGTGCTTCCGTGAACATGGTGGAGAGGTTGGCAGCAAAATGCGGCATGGTGATGGACTCCGGAGACAGCAGCATCCGGAAGCTATGGCGCCGGGACCTCGTTGGGAAGCAGGACGAACTCTGCCGGCACGCTGATTCGTTGGACAGGCTCGGGGCCATCCTGTAACGCTTGCCCCGGTATCAGGTCGATGCCAGTCACGACATCGGGGAGGCAGGGTCTTGAAAAGACCGGACATCGCCTTCGTTGCATCAGCAGATATCAAGGCACAACAGGCACGTGACGAACTGGTCACCCGCTACGGTTGCTCGAACGTCGACGATGCCAGGGTCATCGTTGCCCTGGGGGGCGATGGATTCATGCTCGAGACCCTGCATCACTATCTCGACAGGGATGTCGGGGTCTACGGAATGAATCGTGGTTCCATCGGTTTCCTGATG
>JAJEBJ010000439.1 GCA_022822575.1 Alphaproteobacteria bacterium
ATTGCGGGCGGCCTCCTTGGGCACGACTGCCTTCACGGAGGAGGCAGCCGTCCCCTGGCTGCCCGGGCGAGGTCGCCGAGCGAACCGTACGGTGCACCCGGCGACCTTGTCAGCTCACATGCCGAGAGTGACCTCCTCCCAGAGCCTCACGTACTTTTCGTCGAACTCCTTGGGTATCGGCTTCAGGAAGTTGCCGATCTCCAGGAACTTGTTGGGATCGGGCAAGCCGACTTCTTCAAGACGCTCTTGCGGAACCAGATCGAAGGCCTTGGAGTTGCCGTGACCATAACCGTACTCGCTGATCAAGAAGGCTCCGGCCTCGGGCGACATCATGGAGTCCAGGAAGTCATAGACACGTTCGTCACTACTGGTTCGGAGTTCCGGAGCGGTGAGGACGAGGCCGCATACCCAGGTGCGGGCACCTTCCTTGGGGGTCATGAATTTTACCTGAAGGCCCTCGTCTCTCATCGGCTTGACAAGACTGTTCCAGGCGTAGGTCGCAACAATCTCGCCCGCAGCCATCGCCTGGCCCGCCTCCGACTGGCTGTCCCAGTAGAACCGAAGCAACTTGCGCTGTTTCACAAGGAGCTTCCTGATCTCTTCGAGCTGCGCGTCGGTCAGCGATTCGAGATTCTCGTAGCCCAGTATCATGGCAGGGACTTGCACACCGGGGTATGGCGCGTTGTAGGTCGCAAGCTTGCCTTCATACCGCTCGTCAAACAGCAGACTCCAGGACTCTTCCTCGATCTCGACAATATCGGTGCGGTAGAGAATCGAAGAGTTGCCCCATTCAAAGGGGATGAACAGGTTTTCGCCGTCGGCCGTGAGGGTTTCGTCGATCTGCGCGAAGACCTCGAAGTAGTCGTCCCAGTGCTTCAGCCGGTCGGTGTCGATCGGCGCGAGGAGTCCGGCTTCGTACCACGGGGTGACATTGTCCGAACAGGGATGGGAAACGTCGGCGTGGTAGCCCGCGCGGAGTTTCTGCATGGCCTCATTCACACTGGCGAAAAACCCGATGTCCGGCGAGACGCCGTGCTTGTCAATGTAGCTCTGATGGAACTCGGGCAGCTCGTAGCCCGCCCAGGTCAGGTAATGCGCCTCCGCCTCCTGGGCCGCGGCGTTGTGTGTCACCAACGGCACTGTCGCGACACCCAGCCCCAGGGAGGCGAGTGTCTGGCTGAACTCACGCCGGCCCATACGGCCCGACAGCAACATGTCGATAGGATCTCTGGTTGTCATGGTTTCCTCCCAATTATCGTTAAATTGGAATTCTTCCAAGAATATCACAAAGATCGGTGGACAACAAGGAAACGGGCCGGCCGGCCTCTTCATCCGGGACAATCGCTGACAGCCCTACGAAGCGTTGTCGAACACGCCAGAATCGCAGCCTCGGTACAGCCCGAAGGTGGGGGGAGTGGACCCCGCAGCCCCGCGGCGTCTCTTCTTGCGAAGGTCGAAACCCGCTACCATGCGTCGACGTCGACGGAGCCCGTCATGGAAGAGATCGGCGATCTGATCGACCTCGAACGCTACCCGCTCGATCGGACCGGCAGCCAGGAGTGGCTGGCGTTGGTCGAACGGTGCCGCGCGGCGCACCGGGAGAGCGGCTGCGTCAACCTCCCCGGTTTCGTGAAGGCCGATGCGTTTGCTGCTTTCGCCAGGGAAGCTTCGATGCTCCTCGAAAGGTACGCCTACCGGAAATCCCATCTGCGGACGGCGCTGTTCAACCAGGGCGATCCGTCGAAACCATCCGATCACCCGGCCAACCGCCTTTTTCGCGAGAATTCGCTCCAGATCGCCAACGACCAGATCGGCGATACCCTGATCCGCCGAGTTTACGAGTGGCAGCCACTGACCAATTTCATCGCCGCCGTCGAAGGCTGCGAACGGCTCTACCGCATGGCCGACGAGTTCCAGGCGTTGAACATCATCGCGCACGAAACGGACAACGGACTGCCCTGGCACTTCGACGTCAACAACTTCACCGTCACGCTTCTGCTCCAGGCGAGCGAAGCAGGCGGCGAGTTCGTCTTCATTCCCGAGATGCGCTCCGGACGGGATGTCGACTTCGTCCGCATGGAGAGACTCTTCGAAGGTGACGAATCCTTCATTCACACGACAGAACGGTCGACTGGCACACTCACCCTGTTCCGAGGCCGCAACGCGCTCCATGCGGTCACGGCCGTCAAGGGACCCACGCCCCGGATCACCGCCGTTCTGACCTACGACGAGAAGCCCGACTGCGTTGCGAGCGAACGGGGGAACGCGTTCGTCTACGGTCCGCGGGTCGAGGCGATCTACAGGGAACGCAGGGAACGCGCACGACTCTCGTGAATCGGCGGTGTCGCCCTTACGGCCCCGCCGCGTCACTCGGACGCCGACGCCGGTGTTTCTGCAGACGGTTCCGGTCGCCTTGATCGGAGCACGCGCCGCGGCGTTCCTTCAGACGGACGATGGTATCGGGTGTCGCTCGACCGGATGATGTCTTCGGTCATGCGGACGATGCCGGGAAGTTGGTTCACGGCGTGTAGGAGGCAATGGCCTCATCGATGGTGCGTCGAAGGAGATCGACAATGGTGTCGAGTTCGTCCGTCGTCGCATTGTAGGGGGGTGCGATGATGATCTGGTCACCCCTGATGCCATCCACGTTGCCGCCGGTCGGATAGACAATGAGGCCGTTGTCGAATCCCGTTCGCATGATCCGTTGGAACATGCGGGCATCGGGGCTGAACGGTTCTGCCGCTTCCCGGTCTTCGACAATCTCGATCCCCTGGAAGAAACCACGGCCGCGGATGTCCCCGACGTGGGGGTGCTGGCCGAGGCTTTCCTCGAGACCCGCTCTCAGCAGGTCTCCGTTGGCGGCGACCCTGGCCACGAGATCATCGCGCTCGATGATCTTCTGTACGGCAACGGCGGCGGCACAGCAGGTGGTGTGGGCGGTGAAGGTATGGCCGGTGATCGGCATCCCGTCCACGGCGTAGATGGGTTCTGCGACCTTGCCGGAGAAGACGGCGGCGCCCAGGGGGAGGTAACCCCCGCTCAGCCCCTTGGCGATGGACATGATATCGGGTTCCACGCCATCGTGTTCCAGTGCCCGCCATGTGCCGCAGCGCCCGACTCCGCACATCACCTCGTCGGCGATCATCAGCACTCCTGTCCTGTCACAGATCTCGCGGATGCGGCGCGCGTAGCCGTCGGGCGCGGGAACGGCGCCCCCGGCTGCGCCAACCACCGGTTCGAAGATGAAGGCGGCGACATTCTCCGCTCCGAGCCGGGCGATCTCGTTCTCGAGTTCTCCGGCGCAATGTTCGGCAACGTCGCCGGCAGAGACGCCCGCCGGCGGCCTGTAGGTGTTCACCGGCGAAAGACGGCTTGTCTCGATGAGCGAGCCCCGGTAGGGACGCTGGCGCTGGTGAAAGCCCGAGACGGAGAGCGCCCCCAGGGTGTTGCCGTGCCATGAACGTTCACGGCTGATGAAGCGGACCCGCGAGGTTTCGCCGCGGGCCTGGTGGTACTGCAGAGCCAGCTTGAGACAACTCTCGACAGCCTCCGAACCACCGGTGGTGAAGATGACGTGACCGAGATCGCCTCCCGCCCGGCGGGTGATGATCTCCGACAGTTCCTCCGCGGCGTCGCTGCGAAAGTGGAAGCGATAGCCGAAGGCGATGTCGTCGAGCTGCCTCTTGATCGCGTCGTTGACCTCGCGATTGCCGTGACCAATGCTGAAGGCAGCCGGTCCGCCCGAAGCATCGATGTAGCGCTTGCCGTCCCGGTCCCAGACGTGAATGCCCTGCCCGGATGCAATCCTGGGGAGCGTTGAGAGGGGATCGTTGATCATGTCCGGACGTCCGCTGGCTTTGCCGCCGTCGATACAGCGGGCGGGCACCGCGTTCAAGCGCGTCGACTGGTCATGAGGGCTGATGGTCGCAGTGTAGGGAATTGGGCAGCGTGCCCATTTTTCTCGACGCAGGACGGATAGAATGCAAGGTCCGTCGCGACCGCCTCACGTAACGCTTGAAAGGGGGATTCGCTCAAGGGAGGCGTACATTCCGTCGTAGCTGATCTTGCGGCAGATGCGGTCCCTGACGGCGATCATGCGCCCTGTGGGGGTCCGGGTGCTGGCGCCTTTGCCATTGGCTCGGGCAAATGTGGACGGCATGACCTGTACATCAAGGCGCTCGAGTATCTCTCGGGCAAGTCAGGGAAGGGTTTGGCGACAACAGTCCTGCCCGCCATGGGAGAAAGGACGGCGCGGGCATGCAGGCCATAACCGGTCTTGACGAGCCGGCCCTTGGCTGCAAAGCCTTTCAGGGCACGGCCAACCTGGTCGCGACCGCCGCGTTGAGGTCATCCGGTTTCGCTCGGGGAGATGCACAAAATGGAGTCGCGACACGTCAGGACGCTCAAGGGTTTCGCTCACCAGCAGAGCGAACTGCCCGCTCCGCCAGTCAATGGGAAGGTGCTCAAGGCCCTTGAGGCGCTCG
>JAJEBJ010000033.1 GCA_022822575.1 Alphaproteobacteria bacterium
TGCCAATGGGAAGGCCAGCCGCCGCCAAACGGCCTTGAGCTGCTCTGGAACCGCCACGGCTCCTCCCCCTCAGATCATGTGCCGGCTTCGGTCAGTCGGCCCTCAGGCCGGGCGCCACCCAAAAGCGCCAGGCAAGCGTCATGGCGACGATCCCGGGGCCGCAGAAGACCATGAGCCCCATCGCGCTCGACGCCGGCACGCCCTCCAGGTAGGAAGAGCCGGCCCAGGCGATGCCGAACAAGACGGCAACGGCCCCGCCGATCAGGACGACCCAGGCGTACCAGGGCGCCTTGATCAGGATCGAGAGGTAGGCGAAGCCAAAGACGCAGAGCGTCGTCAACACGCCCAAGAGAAACCATTGAACGCCTTCCATTTCCGGTACTCCTCAGGACTTGTTGGACGTGCCGATGTTGTTCTTCATCTTCAGGTTCGTGCGCATGCCTTCGCCGGTCTCCCAGAACTTATCCACCTTGGCCGGGTCGTCGTGCGCGCCGTAGCCGAAGACCGGATGGAGCTCGGCCTCCCACTTATGGAGGAACGCGGGCGAGGCCCGAGTGATCCCCATGATGAACCAGTGGTGCCAAACGTCCGGTTCATTGAAGGTGCAGGCCGAGATGCAGTTGCCGCAGGCACTGTCGTTGTCGATCCAGAAGTTGAAGCACTTCTTGGCATCGGAATAGAACTTCAGCACGCCGGTATGGTTGTTCCAGGTATAACCCGGCTCTTCATTGTGCTCGTAGGTCGGCCCAAAGCCGAAGCCGCCGTCTTTGCTTTCCATCTTGGGCAGGGCACCGGGAGGGCAGGCATCGGCGCACTTGCCGCAGCTCAGGCAGAACTCCGCCATGCCCCAATTGTGGGGCTGGTCGTACTCGACGAAGTCGAAGTCGGTGTAGACCTTGCAGATGCGGTGTCGCGGCCCGATTCCGGGCGCGAGCAGCTGCTGGTTTCGCCCCCCTTCGCCAAGGCCGGCCGCGATCCCATAAGGCACGCTCATGCCGAGGTCGTTGCCAGCGCCGATGGCGTGGTAGCCCAGCCCCCGGATGAACTTTGCGATCTGGTTGGCGATCTGGGCCATGATGACATAGCCGTTGCCGATCGAGCCCTCGGCGGTCCAGGCCGGTGCGGTGGAGATGTTGTCGTAGTCCATCGGGACCAGAATGACGATCACGGTCTTGGGTTCGAAGGGGAAGTCGTCTTCCCAGCTCAAGGGGGTCTCGTTGTCGATGTCGTAGAGCGGATCGTAGTCCCAGCGCTTGTCGCGTTGCGTAATCCCGCAGCGCACGGCGCCGAAGACCCGCGCGGCGCTCTTGATCGAGGTCGCGGCCTCCTGCTTGGACTTGAACTGGTACTGTTCCTTGGCGACGTCCGACTGGTCCCAACTCAACATGCGGGTATTGGGCTGACAGTACGCCATTCCGTGGGATTCCGACGCATCGAGCGGATACCAGGCCGCGTGGTGCAAGGCACGGTCCTTCTGCGTGTACCCGGGCTTGCTGTTGTCCCATGGCAAGCGGTGCTCGAAGGTCTTCGCGCTCTCGTAAAAATGGAACTCCTTCTTCTGCAGCTTGCTGTACTGCTCGCTGCGATCGGCATGCTCCTCGTTGAGCGCTTGGCTCTTAGCAAAGGTGAGAATGACGTCCCGCTGGTCCATCGGTTGGAAGGTGTCGTCGGTCTTGAAAGCCTCCTCGTCGACACTTCCTTTGAGCGCGACCTGCACTCCTCCATACACGGCGCCGCCCGCCAGCAGGGTGGCACCGCCGCCGATGGCGGCACGCCTGAAAAAGGTGCGCCGTGAGAAATCGTCAGAGAAGTGGCCCGAGGCTTTGGTCGACGCGCCGCTCTCCTGGCCTTTCGGGTCCGGTGTTTCAGGGGTATCCGCACTCATGAACTGACCTCCTCTCCAGACATCTGATTTCAAGTCGGCGCAAACGACGCCTGGCGTCGCCGCCGGTTCAACTTCGCGCTGTGCTCAACGGGAAACGTTTCTGGTTCATGCCTTACCCTGCCAGTCACTACGCACGCCGTGGGAATCGACGGTCAGGGTTCTTTCGATACCCATGTGGGCGACAGTCTCCGGCGGCAAGGTCTCGGGCGACGCCAGGAGCGCCGTGGAGAAGGCGTCCGCGTCCCGGGCCCGCCGGGCGATCACCGTGGCGGAGACCAGCCCGCGGCTCGGGCGGCCCGCGCTCGGGTCGAAGAGATGATGGTGGCGTCCCTGGTGGTCGAAGCGCGTGCCGGTCGTCGCGGACGTTGCCAGCGCGCGGTCGGTCAGCGGCATCTTGGTCAAGAGCGACTGCGACTTCTGCGGGTCCTTGATCCCCACCTTCCAGGGGCGTCCCGAGGGATGGGACGAGAGCGCGCGGAACTCGCCCAGGTCGATCAGCGCGTGGCGCAGGCCCTCCGCGCGAAGCAGTTCGGCAACCCGGTCGGTGATCTCGCCCTGGGCGATGCCGTTGAGGGTCACCGCCATGCCCGGCCGGCCAAAAGCGATGCGTTCCGCCGA
>JAJEBJ010000207.1 GCA_022822575.1 Alphaproteobacteria bacterium
GGCCAGGGAGGGACGCGTCGCCGGGCAGAGCACTGCCGAGGGTGGAGCGCGAGAAATGCTCGCGAGCCACCAATGCCTCGATGCTGTGCGCCTCGGTGCTGTCGAGCAGCGCCTGGCGGCTGCCTGGGGCAATGCGGTCGAGGTGGAGTGATGTGCTCATGAGGAGAACATATAGGGATCAAACTCCTCCGGGCAACTGGGGAGAACCCTCCAAGCAACTGTAGCGAAACGGTTATTCTCTACATATAGACGACATAGGACGACATAAGAGGACAGGAGTACGCTGGAGTACGATCCTGTAGGCGATCAAATTTTCGTGATGTTGGCACGACCCTTCCGGGTACGAAATTTCGCCGCCATCGGCCGCAAGCGCTACAGGGTCGGCGGTTGGCGGGAATTCGGAAAGCGGAGAGTGCCTGCCACCGGAGACATCGCGATGCTCGCGGAACTCCTCGATGGTTATGCCAGAGAACCACCCCGGACCTCGAACCATCGCTGTGTCGGCGTGACCCCGGCGAGGCGGCCGCTTTCCGATGAGCCGGTCTCGGCCAACCCGCGGTCGACATTTTCGAGATGGAAGCCAACACCGCTACCGGCTCGCACCAAGCGCCCGAAAGGAGGGAGCTTCACATTTTGGGCAGCTCGATGTGGCACATGAAAGGGAACTTCGACATCACCGTCGAGCGGCGTCGAGAGAGAGCGCGAGCTGATGCTGCCGCAGGCGCTCACCAAGCGGCTGGTGAACCCTGCACCGCCCAACGACGTCACGGAGGGGTATGCGGCCAATTGGACGATGGAGCAGTTGCACGGACCGGCCCAGCGTATAGCCGATCGCATCGAGGCGCTGAGAGAGAGTTGGGATTCCATTGGAAACCGGGCGGATGAAGACGCCCGGGCCCGGCATTTGCGGTCATACAGCCAACGGTCGGGTGATCTTCCTCAAGGTATCGGCGAAAGTCTGGCTGACCAGCGTCAGAGCCACGCCTCGGCGGGTGACCAACTCTATCTTGGTATTGAGACGGTAGGTTTCGGGCAGGAGGCTGCGCATTTGCCCGCTCTCCACCCACCGCTCGGCGTAGGAGACGGGCAGATAGCCGATGTGCCATCCGGACAGTATGAGGAACGCCACGCCCTCGATCTGGCGGGCCGCCGCGGTCGATGGCAGATCTCCGGTGAGTGGTGCGACCTGCCGCTCGGACAGATAGGCGCGGTGGACAAGATCGGCCGGCTGCAAGTCATCGCTGTCGATCCCTTCCGGAGCCCGGTCGAAGAGTGCGTGATCCTTGCCGCAGTAGAGCTCCACCGGATCGTCGTAGAGGGCCTCGTAGGCCAGGCCCGGGCGGTGCTGGTGAAACACGCCGATCCCCAGGTTGACCCTGTTCTCCAGCACGGCGCGTTCGATCTCGTCCGGTGCCAGCGTGTGGAAGTGAACATGGACCTGCCGGGCCTTCGACCTGAAAGCGCGGAGCACGTCGGCCATCGGATAGCCGCTATCGGTGGCCCAGTTGTCGATCACGGCGATCGAGAGCTCGCCGATCAGCTCGCCGCGAAGCGCGCCCACCGTGGCACGGAAACTCTCCAGCGCGGTTGCGAGGTGCTGACAGGCCTCGTACACGATCCGCCCCTTGTCCGTCAGGCGGAAGCCGGCGCGTCCCCGTTGACAGAGGCGCATACCGAGGCGCCTTTCGAGATCGCCGATCTGGCGGCTGATGGTCGACTGGCAGACGTTCAGGGCAACCTGCGCCGGGGCGAACCCGCCGCACTCCGCGACCGTCATGAAGACCGCGAGCATGTGTAGATCGGCTTTGTGAAGACGCGGGGTGGCGGTCGCGTCCGGTGGCCTGTCGTTTGCCCTTTCCCGCATGCTAACATTTCATGAGTGATGTATTTGGCAACTGAGAGTAGCACTATGATTGCTCCATGGACGAGGGGTCACGCTCGCGAGGCGAGGAGGCAACTGCCACGTCGGTCCATTGTCGAAGCACCCGCCGTGCATGGCTCCGGCATGATGAATCGAAGGAGGATACGATGAAGACTTTCAAGTGGCGCCGCGGCCTGTGTGCGGCCGTGTTTCTCATCGGCCTTTCGCCCGTCATCGGCATCGCGCCTGCCCAGTCGGCAGATATCGTCGTAGGCGTTCCCAATTGGCCGTCGGCGGCGGCTACCGCGAACATCTTAAAGGTGGTGCTGGAGGACAATCTCGGCCTGGAAGTGGAACTTCAGAACGGCACCAACCCCGTCATCTTCGAGGCGATGGACACCGGCAGCATGCATGTGCATCCGGAGGTCTGGCTGCCGAACCAGACCAATCTGCACGACAAGTACGTCAAGTCGAAGGGTACGGTCAGAATGAGCCCCAACGGCGTGTCCTCGTTTCAGGGCATGTGCGTGACGAAGGCAAGTGCCGACCGTACCGGCATCACTGCGATCGCCGATCTTGCCGATCCCGACATGGCGAAGAACTTCGACTCGAACGGCGACGGCCTGGGCGAAGTGTGGGTCGGAGCATCGGGCTGGGCTTCGACCAATATCGAGAAGATCCGCGCCAAGAGCTACGGCTACGACGAGACCATGGAGCTGCTGGAAATGGACGAGGCGCTGGCAATGGCCGATGTCGACGCCGCGGTCGCCAAGGATGCCAACCACGTCTTCTATTGCTACACGCCCAACCACATGTTCGCGCTGTACGATCTGGTCATCCTGGAGGAGCCTCCGTATGACGAGTCGAAGTGGGTGATCATCCAGCCGACCGACGACCCCGAATGGCTGGAAAAATCGAGCGCGCCGGTTGCGTGGGATCTGGCCTGGCTGCACGTGCACTATGCGGCATCCTTGGAGGAGTCGCATCCGGAGGCCGCGGCCCTGCTGAGCAAGATCGCGCTGACCACCGACCAGGTGTCCCACATGACCTTCGGCCTCGTGGTCGAGAAAATGAGCCCCGCCGACTATGCCGTGCAGTGGGCGCAAGACAACGCCGATCTCGTCGACTCGTGGATGAAGTAAGGCGGTTGGTCGTCGTAGCGACGCCGGTGCGCATGAAATCCGATCGTTGCTGGACGGCTCATGCGGAAGGGAACGACCTTAGCGGCCCCACTCTGAACCGGTGCCTGAGTGAGGCTGCGTGAGATGGGCGATGCGACGGCATCGCCCATCTTTCTTTCTCCGACGGACACGCCCTCGCCATTGCCGCGCGAGCCAGCAACGGCGGTGATTGGCTCAACTTTCCTTGTCTCTCGGTACACGTACCACTTGCACGCGCTGCATGCGCCCCTTTCCCGCGCCTGTTTCCCGGTTGAGCTACACGTCTTCGCGGTAGAGCGCCTGACACAAGCAATGGACGCCGCCGCCGCCGAGTGTGAACATCGACATATCGGGATCGAAGACTTCGAAGCCCATGGCGCGCATGCGTGCGTTCAGGTCCGTCGCCCCGCTCATGGAAAGCACACGGTCGTTGCCGAGCGCCACGAGGTTCACGCCGAGGTTTCTGGCTTCCGCGTAACCGACCTCGACGAACTCGAAGCCGCGCTCGCGGAGCAGAGCCACCAGCCAGTCTTCCATGGCATCGACACACGCCACGAGCAGCTTGGGCGCCAGCGGCACCACCAGGCCGTCCATGTGCACGAACTCCCGCGAGATGGGTGCAACCACAGCTTCCCATCCCTGCTCCCGCACCCAAGCCGCCACCTTTTCGGAACCTTCGCGTTCGGACCGCTCGCCGCTGAAGCCGATCAGCACGAAGCCCGGCTCAAGGATGTTGAAGTCGCCGCCCTCGAAGTGGCCCGCGGTGGCGTAGCGCCAGATCGGAATGTCGTTGCTCTGGTAGAAACGGATGGCGGTCACATAGTCGGCGCGCCGGCTCTTGAGCTGCATATGGCAGATAAGCGCGCCCCAGGGAGTCATTGCGCTCGAATCGCGGGCGAAGAAGTTGCGGTGCAGGACCTCGTCGGCATCCAGATAGTGGCAGGTCACATCGTTGGCCTCGTAGATCGCCACCATCTCGGCGTGCTGCGACATGGCCCTCTGAAGGTCGAATTCGACGCCTGTGTGTATCTGGTTGTTGAGCGTCCGCATGGTGATCGGACCGGCGTCGATCCAGCGGTAGAATTCAGGGATACCCAGGAGAACGTCCTTGAGCGGACCGTAGTCGTTGTGAATGCCCCAGCGGCGCGGATTGGCAGTCATGAGCCATTCTCTCCGACTTGATTGACCGGCACGAGTACATCATGAATTGGGCAATGGAATCAAGCTGCAACCGCCGATGAGCTTGGATGCCATCACGCCTATAAGGAACATGACGCCGTCTTGCGATGCGTGGGTCCATATGTCGTTCTACCCGATTGAACGTGGAAAATCCCGAGCGTGCCGCCAGTCAATTGACCGTCTGACTGCGGACCGTCACGGGGTCGTTGCAAGCGCGCAACAGCCTCGTTGCAGGCACATCGAATGAGTGAACCGGTCATCAGGCTGCAGGGCGTGTGGAAGATCTTCGGCGCTCGGGTCGAGGATGCAATGCAGGCCATCAAGCAGGAGGGCCTCAGCAAGGCGCAGGCGCTTGAGCGGTTCGGGTGCGTCGTCGGAATTGCGAATTGCTCGTTCGAGGTTCCGCGCGGCGAGATATTCTGCGTCATGGGACTGTCCGGTTCGGGCAAGTCGACCATGGTGCGCCACATCAACCGGCTGATAGAGCCGACCTCCGGCCGTATCGAAGTCCTGGGCAGGGACGTGCTCGCACTTGGCGAAGGCGAGTTGAGGAAGCTGCGCGCCGCCCAGATCGGCATGGTGTTCCAGCACATGGCGCTGTTCCCGCACCGCACGGTCCGGGACAACGTCGCGTTTCCGCTGCAGGTGCAGGGTCTGCCGAAGGCGAAACGCTGGGAGGTCTCCCAGCGTTGCCTCAGCCTCGTCGATCTCGACGGATACGAGGACCGCTTCCCGAGCGAGCTGTCGGGGGGCATGCAGCAGCGTGTCGGGCTCGCGCGGGCGCTCGCGTCGGACCCCGAGATCCTGCTGATGGACGAGCCGTTCTCCGCGCTGGACCCTCTGATTCGGCGCCGGCTGCAAGAGCAGTTCATGTCGCTCTCGGCCGAGCTGAACAAGACGACTGTGTTCATCACGCACGACTTGGACGAGGCGATCCGTATCGGCAGCCGTATCGCGATCATGAATGACGGCCGGATCGTGCAGATCGGCACGCCAGAAGAGATCGTCACCAACCCGATCGACGACTACGTGCGGGACTTCGTCGAAGGCATCTCGACGCTGAAACTGGTGTTCGCCCACACGATCATGGAGCGGATCGGGGAGTACCGGCCGCGCGCCGGCGAAGACCTGGACCGGGCGCCCAGGGCCGCGCACGACGTCGATCTGAGCGAGCTCATCGACCTGTCGACCACCACCGATCAGCCCATCGTGATCACGGACGGCGGCAGCGACGTCGGCGTCGTCGACAAGGCGAGGCTCCTCAAGGGAATCAAGGGCGGTAACGACTGATGCAGCAAATCGGGCATTCCGACGAGTCGGCCGAGCTCGCCAGCTCGGCCGCCAAATTCGTTCGC
>JAJEBJ010000082.1 GCA_022822575.1 Alphaproteobacteria bacterium
GCCTGCTCTTCCTCGCTGAGCGAGTCGTAGTCGATGCCCTCGCGCGGAAACCGGAGATCCACCTGCTGAACCTTCGGCGGTACGAGATAGCCGTCCGCCACCGCGGTGCCGAGTTCGTACGCGTCGGTCGGCACCCCCGGCTCCAGGTCGAAGAGTTCGTAGGTGTTCCGATCGACCTGATCGCGAGGCGTTGCGGTCAGGCCCACCAGGAGCGAGTCGAAGTACCGAAAGATGGCCCCGTACTTCTGATAAACGGAACGGTGCGCTTCGTCGATGATCACGATATCGAAATGCCCGACCCCGAAGCGGGCCTCGGCGCCCGTCGTCTCGTTGATCAGCCCCATCATCGTCGGATAGGTGCAGACATAGACCCGGCCCGCCTTGTCCTTCTCGGTCACCAGGTTCACCGGGCTGGACTCCGGCAGGTGGGCCTTGAACGCTGCCACCGCCTGGTTCACCAGCGACACCCGGTCCGCCAGAAACAGCGCCCGCTTCACCCAGCCCGCCCTCTGCAGGAGGTCGACCAGCGCGATCGCCACGCGGGTCTTGCCGCTGCCGGTCGCCATCACCAGCAGCGCCTTGCGGCGTGCCTGTTCGAACTGCTCGCCGATGCTGCCGATGGCTCGCTTCTGGTAGTACCGCCCGGCGATGGAGTTCTTTACCCGCGTCACGTCCAGCGGTTCGCGGTGGGATCGACGATGGAGAAGTGACGCCAGCTCATCCTTCTTGTAGAAGCCGGCGACGACTCGCGGTGGGTACGCTTGATCGTCCCAGAGGTGGGTCTTGTACCCGTTCGTGTAGAAGATGATCGGGCGCTGGCCGTGCATGGCCTCCAGGCAGTCCGCGTAGAGTTTAGCCTGCTGTCGACCCACTTTCGGATCGACGGTGGTCTTCTTCGCCTCCACCACCGCCAGCGGCTTGCCGTCATCTCCCCACAGAACGTAATCGGCGTAACCGAGACCCGAGGCATTCGGCATGCCCGTGACTTCGTACTCACGGTCATGTTCTCGGTCGAGCGGCCAGCCGGCACGTTGCAACGCCAGGTCGATGATCAATCTACGGGTTTTGTCCTCGTTCCAGTCACGGGTCTCGGGGACGGTCTCGTTTTCCGCCTTGATGGCGGCGAGCCGTTCACGCAACGCCTCCAACTCGCCTTCTATCTCCTTTCGCTCGTCGTCGGCTGCGTCCAGTTGGTTCTTGAGGGTTTTCAGTTCTTCGACACTGGCCGGGGAGTCGCCCGGTGCCAATGTGGGGACAAGGGATTCGTCGAAGGATTTCCCGTGTAGGTTCTCCGCCCCTTTTCGCAGATACGTGCGACCTGCCCAATAGAGGACATGGGCTAGCTCGCGCACGACGTTCAATGCCTGCTCCGGCGTCGGTGACTTGTTGCCGTGCACCGCCACATTGCCTGCCTGCCGGATGTACTCCGCTTTCTGCCATACGGCCTCGGGCACGATCTCACGGAACGCGGGTGCGCTGAGGTATGCGTCCAGATTCGTGACCTTCGGCGGGCTCAGAGTCTTCTCAACCCTGTAGACTCGCTTGACCAAGCGCTCCAGCGCGTGCCGCGCATGGAAGCAGGAGGCCCGCGGGTCGCCATTGACGTGCTGCTCAGCATAGCTTGCGCTCTCCGCTGCATGCGGAAACTCTTGCTTCAGGAACGCGAAGTTGGCGGAGATTTCCACTGCGGGTCAGAGGGTTCCTTGGAATGCACGGGATTGCAGGGAGGCGAGGAGGGTGTCGAGTTCGGCCAAGTGTGCACGCTGGGAGGTCGCCTGTTCTTCTACGGATTCAGCGATATCTGCGAAATGAAGCTGTATGTCTGTGGGCGGAACCGGAAACACAACGGATGAAAGGATCCGCTGGTTTATCTTGTGTGTGCCGTTGGTGGTACGTGCTCCACGTTCAATCTGGCTCCGCACGCGCCAGCTACGCCAGACGTTCTCAAGGTAAGCGGGTCCTATGGCGTCGCTGTCCACTACTACACTGATCATCGTATCAGGGAAGCAAACGCTATGTGATGAGCGGTCTGGGTACGCGCCAGCACCGACCAATTGCTTGTTCCCGTTTCCACGGCAGATCAGAAACGTGTCCGTGCGTACCATCTGAGAAGGAGGAGGCTGCTTGTCGAAATGGGCACTCTTCCTTGCAGCAAAGTCGAACCGACCGCGAGTGATCGCAGACAGAGTGAGAACCTCGCCGTCGAATGTTCCTTTAGTTGAGGGCGAGAGGCCGTTGCGGAATCCACTCGGGGCCAAGTCTCCCAGAGATCGTTCTTGCCACCCCATCGGATTGGTGACCGGGTCGCCAAATATGTCGAGGAAGGTGGATTGGAGGAGGGCGTCGAGTTGGGCGAGGGCCTCGCGGCGCTTGGCCCGCAAGGCGTCCGCCGCATCCAGAATCTGCGCAATTCGTTTCTGCTCGGCAACAGGCGGCAGGGGAACTGGCAAGCGCTCGAGTCTGCTCTTTCGAAGTGCCGGGACTGTTGTCGCCGACGTCAGTCTATAAAAGTCTACCGTTCTCAGAAAATGATAGAGATAGCGGCTTTCGACTTTTTCGGTCGGAATGGCTGCCATGGCGTTGTTGTCGACCAGTAACGCACAACCTGCAATCACTCGATGGTTCTGACGAATTGCCTCGCCGATCTTGGCAAACAAGACGCTACCAAGCGGTATTGGTCGCGCCTTCAGGAGGGCGAGGTCGTCTTCATCAATGTAGTGATCGGCGGCGCTAATCACTCCCTCCCCAGATCTGCCAACGCGCGAAATGTCGCCCACTTTGGCAACCGGATAGTCTCCAGCGGACCTTCCTTGAAGGCGTACTGGAAAGCCTACTCCCGCTCTCAACTCTGCAATCTCTCCGAGTTGAGCTAGAGAAATAGAGCTCACTTCAGCATTCTCCCCATCTCTTTCATTCCCTGCTGTATCTCCTGCTCGAGCTCTGTCAGCTTGGCGAGAATCACCATCGGTGGGTCGTACTCCGCTGCCTCGTACTCCACCTCCTTGTACCGATTGATTGACAGGTCGTAGTCGTTGTCCGCGATTTCGGTCTTGGGCACGAAGAAACTCTGATCCGTCCGCGCCCGTTTTCGCTCTGCGTCGCGGTTCCGCCAGCGGGTGAGAATGTCGGCAATGTCGCTGTTTTTTGGTTGCGGTGTGCGCTTGTCGTCCAGAGAGTAGCCGTCCGCCTGCATGTCGTAGAACCAGACGTCGTCCGTGCCTCCTGAGTTGGTCTTGGTGAAGACCAGAGTGGCGGTGGAGACCCCAGCGTAGGGTTTGAAGACGCCAGAGGGCATGGAGATGATGGCGTCGAGCTTCTGCTCCTCGACCAGAATTCGGCGCAGGGTTCTGTGTGCTTTACTCGATCCGAAGAGTACGCCGTCGGGCACGATGACGGCAGCGCGGCCCCCCGTTTGGAGCAGGCGCAGGAATAGGGCAAGGAACAGCAGTTCCGTTTTCTTCGTCTTGACAACCTGCTGCAGGTCCTTGGCAGTGGACTCGTAGTCGAGACTGCCCCTAAACGGCGGATTGGCGAGGACAAGCGAATACCGCTCGGCATCGTCCCCTGCTGTTGAGTCAGTCTCGGCAAGGGAATCCTTGTAACGGATGTCCGGGTTCTCGATGCCGTGCAGCAGCATATTCATGCTGCCGATGCGAAGCATGGTGGTGTCGAAGTCGTAGCCGTGGAAGGTGCCCTCGTTGAATCGGCGGCGAGTTTTCTCGTCCTTGTAGATGCGGTCGCCGTGGTGCTCGACGAGGTATTCGGAGGCAGCAACGAGGAAGCCGGCGGTGCCGCAAGCCGGATCGCAGATGACGTCGTTCGGCGTCGGTGCGGTCATGTCCACCATCAGCTTGATGATGTGGCGCGGCGTGCGGAACTGCCCGTTCTGTCCGGCGGTGGCGATCTTGCCGAGCATGTATTCGTACAGATCGCCCTTGGTGTCGCGGTCGGCCATGTCGATGTCGTCGAGCTGGTCGACGACGTTGGCCAGCACCCGAGCCGTGGGCATCATGAAGAGGGCGTCCTGCATGTGATGGGAGTAGGTGGATCTCTCGTCCGAGTCCCCCGTCTGGCCCATCGATTTGATGAAGGGGAACACCTTGTCGCGCACCGTCTCGAACATCTGCTCCGGCGCAAGCTCCTTGAAATGCGACCAACGCAGAGCATCCTGGTGGGCGGCAAACACCGGTTCTTCAATCGGGTTTCCTGTTCGGGCAGCCTTGCGCTCCTTGCGCGTGTGCAACTCGTCCAGCCCCTTGATGAAGAGCAGGTAAGTAAGCTGCTCGATAACCGACAGCGGATTCGAGATGCCGCCGGACCACATGGTGTTCCAGATTCGGTCGACCTTGGACTTCAGCTCACCGGTGATCATGCGTGGGAGTTCAGACCTTTTCTGACAGTTGCCGATTTTGGAGTGGGCGACTGTCTGGGAAGACATGGTTCAGCTTCATTCTCCTTCTCGACATGAATTTTGCCTTCCAGTGGCCGCATCGGCGTTTCACCAACACGCATTTTACCCGGGTGCGTGGGTTCATGGTCGTAGCTGCCGATTCGCGAACCGAGTCTGGCCATCGTTGGATGCGTGGAACGGTCACTGCGTCGAGCGGCTGCGCTGCGGTCGTTGCTTCGAGCGGCCATGCTGCGAAGCGTTGCCCTTCATACTCTTCCGTCAATGTCGTAGAACTTGCGCGCGTCTTTGGAAGTCGAGCAAGAAAACATCCAGGAAAACGCCATTTCCGTGCATCTTGCCGAGAAACGCACGTATCCGAGCGCCGGCGTCTCCTGCGAAACTCCCGGCATGGATCACGATGCCGCCTGGAAACGCCTGTTCGGCCTGCCCGTCCTCATCGAGCATATGCTCGAGGGCTTCGCACGCCCGATCGCCGAACGCCATGACCTCGGCACGCCGCTGCAACTGCCGGCGGACTCGGTGGACGCCGACGCCAGGCAACGGCACGGCGACGCGGCCTGGCGAGTGTATTTTGAGGACGACAGCCGCCGCCGCTCGCTCGTGTTGCTGATAGAGTTTCAATCCGGGATCGATCCGTCGATGGCCACGCGCATGCACGGCTACGCCGGGGCGGCCCGCGAGCGGCTGCGCCGGCAGGGCGCATCGGACCTGGACGGCGAGACTCGCGTGCTGCCGGTAGTGTTGTATTCGGGGAGGCCTCCGTGGCACGCCCCGGGCGCCGCCGCGGAGGTGATCGTAACGGCGGACGGCGAGGCGTGGCTGCCGCTGAGCGGCGCCTACCTGCTGCTTGACGCGAACCGCCGGGCGGGGGAGGATTTGCCCGGGGACAACTTGGTCGCCGCGGTGTTCCGGCTGAACGCTGCGAAGACCCCGGTCGGGATGGCCGACCGGCTGCGGGCGATGCCGCGGGATCTCAGCGCCGAAGCGGTGCGGGCGCTGATCGACTGGATGCGGATGGTGTTCCCGAAGAGGTTCACGCAGACGGACGCGGCGGAGGTGATCGCGTCGCTGGAGCGGGAGTTTCCTGAAATCGTGAAGGAGGAAGGGGTGATGATGGCATTGGCGGAGCGGGCCCGGCAGTGGGAGGAGGAATACACCCGGGAAGGCTTTGAGAAAGGGCTCAAGCAGGGCCTGGAGCGGGGCGAGAAGCGGGGTCTTGAACAGGGCATTGAGCAGGGCATCGAGCTGGGATTGGTGCGGGGCCAGGCGCAGGGCCTTGAACAGGGTCTCGCGGCGGAGCGCGAACTGCTGTGCCGGCAGGCGGCCCGCAAGTTCGGCGCCGCGGTCGGCGACGCGCTGGCCCGCCATCTTGCCGGAACC
>JAJEBJ010000354.1 GCA_022822575.1 Alphaproteobacteria bacterium
CCTGGCGCCTGCTCGCAGAAGTGGCTGCGCCGGATCGAGATCCGCGACCAGGTGCATGATGGACCGAAGATGACCGGCACCTCCTACCGGGTGCCGCGCTACCCGGTGGCTCCCGGCGACACGGTGCCGGACGAGGATTTCGACATCATCGAGCGCATGCCGGTGAAGTCCCTGGTGACATCGCCGGAGCATGGCGCAACCACAGCACATGAGGTTGAGGTGCGTGGCCATGCCTGGTCGGGAGACCGCACCGTTTCCGCAGTCGACATCTCCATCGATTTCGGCAGGAGCTGGATGAAGGCCGAACTCGACGGCCCCGTCAACCCGGGCGCCTGGCAGAACTGGCGCCGCAGGATTGCCTTTCCCGAAGCCGGATACTACGAGGTCTGGTCACGGGCGTCCGACAGTGCCGGCGACCGTCAGCCCTTCGCGATCTCCTGGAACCCGAAAGGCTATCTCAACAACACCGTGCACCGGATCGCCCTGCGCGTAACCTGATCACAAGGACTACCCCATCGTCCCCTGATAGACTTCTGACAGTTTTTGTTCACCGATGGAGTCTATGGGGTCGACCATCGCAGATGATCCTCTTCTCAAGGCTACTCCGAGGTGCCCGAGCTTGTGTTTGAACAGTGACGGAGCTTAACTTGGAACTATGAAGCGATACCCGGAATTCCTCGTAGGGCATTGGGAGTGACGTCACTCACCCTCTGGCACAACATCGAGCTTCGCCTCGACTCGTCCCTCAAGGGTTGGCGAAGTCTGATCGACGAACTCGACCAGGTCGCGGCGGTCGAAGCCAGGTCGGCCGGCCGTGAATGGAACGACATGGAGACCTTCAGGTGTCTGTTGCTGGCCGTTCTGTCCAGCAACACGGACTGGTCGAAAGTCTCACGCATTCAGGACGACCTCGGGCAGTTGTTCTCGGAATTCGATCTCTCGTCATACGCTGAACTTCCGGCCTGCGAGATCAGAGACCGGTTCCTGCCCTGGTTTGTCAACCGCAAGGCAGGTTCGGTGACGCTGGAGAGGAGCCTCGTCAAGCTCATCGATACCGCGCGGCTGCTGACAGAACACAGCCGTGTTCACGGCACCGCGGAAAGCTACTTCACCTCTCTCATCCAGCGTGTCGAGGGAGACCCCAAGCAGGCGGCACTTCGCCTGGGGTCCGCAAGCGAGTACAAGCTTCCGGCCTTTGGAGTGCCCCTGGCGGCCGAAGCGCTGAAGAACCTGGGTTTCGACGTGGCCAAGCCCGACCGCCACATTGTCCGAGCGGTCGCGTCATTCGGGCTGGTTCCCTTCCGGAACTGGCCCGACAGAACCGGCCGATTGGCACCGGCGGTCTCCTCCCGGACTTCCTATCTGGCCGTCATGGAGGCCGTACAGGATCTTGCGACGGCTGCCGACGTGCCCGTGGTCATGGTTGACAACGCCATCTGGTTGCTCTGCGCCAGGAGCGGCCTCTACCTGACGAACCTGGAACTTGCCGAGCTGGCCGGTGAGAGCGGGATGCCCGTGGGACGCGCGGAGGCAGTCGGCGCGCTGATCCGCTCCTGGGCGGACAAGCAGGACGGCGGCGAGCAACGGGCAACCATCGACGCCATCGTTGAGGGCCTGGACCGCGAACGGCTATCTGCGCGGAAGCTCTTTCCAGAGGATGCGAAGGGCCGGAGTTGGTGAGCCGCACGATATTGCTCGACAGCGGTCCTCTTGGCCTTATCACGAATCCCAGAGCATCGCCGATTGCGGCAGAATGCGGGTACTGGGTTGTGAACGCAATCAGCCGCGGCGCGATGGTGCTTGTCCCCGAGATTGCGGACTACGAAGTGCGTCGGGAACTCATCAGGGCACGCCGCGACGCTGGCCTCGTGCGACTTGACGCCTTCATCGAACAGGTCGAATTCCTGCCCATTGAAACCGCGGCCATGCGACGGGCCGCGGCCTTTTGGGCCAAGGCGCGCCAGCAGGGTCGACCAACGGCAGCCGATCCAGCGCTCGACGGCGATGTGATCCTGGCTGCGCAGGCCGCAACCCTGGACCGCGCCGATGTCATCATTGCCACGACAAACCCGGGACACCTATCGCGTTACGTCGCGGCGCAACTCTGGACCGATATTGTCTGAGATTCAGGCGAAGCGGTATCCAGCGGGACGGCACAGAGTGGGTCCGACATTTTTGACCGGAAGAGTGGATCGACGTCAACTGCCCGGGACAGGAGCCGGATCATATGGCGACCAGGCCTTCAGGCTTCGCGGCGGCAGCGGTTGATGGCCTCGGCAAGGCGATCGATGGCGAAGGCGATGTCGTCGGATGTGGTGAAGCGGCCGATGCCGAGGCGGACGGACGAGGCGGCCTGTTCGGGTGTGAGGCCGATGGCGCGCAGCACGTAGGAGGGTTCGACCACGGCGGACGTGCAGGCCGAACCGGTGGAGAAGGCGAGTTCGGGAACCCGGGAAATCAGGTCTCCTGCATCCACGCCCTCGATGGCGAGATTGAGGTTGCCGGGGAGGCGCCTGTCGAGCGGCGGTCCGTTGAGGGAGACGCCTGGGAGACCGCCCATGAGGGCGTGTGCGAGGGTGTTGAGCCTTGCCGCTTCCTCTTCCTGGCCGGCGGCGGCGAGGTCCGCTGCCTTGCCGAAACCGATGGCCAGGGGGGCCGGCACCGTGCCCGAACGCAGGGTCCGTTCCTGGCCGCCACCGGAGAACAGGGGTTCGATGCGGGCCCTCGGCCGACGGCGCACGTAGAGGACGCCGATGCCCTTCGGTCCGTAGACCTTGTGGCCGGAGAGACTCATCAGATCGATGTTGGCCGCATCGACATCGAGCCGAATCCGACCGGTGGCCTGGGCCGCATCGCAGTGGAAGAGGGCACCGCAGGCGCGTGTCATGGCGCCGATCTCGGAGAGGGGATGCAGGGTGCCGATTTCGTTGTTGGCCGCCATCGCCGACACCAGAATGACGTCATCGCCGAGGGTGCGTGAAAGGAGCTCGATATCCACCATGCCATCGGTCCCGACCGGCAACACGTCCGTGGCGAACCCTTCTGCAGCAAGCGCCTTCACGCTTTCGAGAACGCACTTGTGCTCGCTGGCCAGGGTAACGACCCGGTTGCGGCGTCCCCTCATTCTCCTCTCGAAGCGGGCCGCGCCCTTGATCGCCAGGTTGTTCGACTCCGTGGCGCCGGAGGTGAAGATGATTTCCCGCGGGTCGGCGCCGACGAGACGGGCGATGGACCGGCGCGCCTCCTCGACGGCGGTAGCGGCGTCGGTCCCGAAGGTGTGGTTGACCGAGTGGGGATTGCCGAACTGCTCGCGGAACCAGGGCATCATGGCATCGACGACCAGGGGGTCCACCGGTGTGGTGGCATTGCAGTCGAGATAAAGCGGTGTCATCACGCCGTCTTTCGCCGTGTCTGGTGGCGCACATGTGCGGCCTTCCAGGCCCTCACCGCGGCATCGCAGTCTTCAGGCGTGCTCGACCACCCGAGGCTGAGGCGCACTGCGTGACGGCTGAGCGATGGAAACCCCATGGCCTCGATGACGGACGAAGGCTCCATCCTGCCGGAGGAGCATGCGGATCCGGCGCTGATCGCAACACAGTCCAGATCGAAGCTCATCACCATGGTCTCGGCATCGATGTCAGGGTGGGCGATGGCCAGCGTGTTGTCGAGGCGTCCGGCATCGCCCGAGAAGATCACGGCGTCCGGCACCGCGTCCAGCATGCGCGCCTCCATGTCGTCGCGCAGCCGCCGAAGGCGCGCCGTATCGTCGCCGCGAGCGGCAGTGACGGCCGCACCGAAGGCTGCGATGGCGGCGAGCGATTCGGTGCCGGCGCGCAATCCGTACTCCTGGCCACCGCCCCGTGAACGGGCGGCAAGGGGAACGCCGTCCCGCACGATCAGCGCACCGGCTCCGGTCATGCCACCGAACTTGTGCGCTGAAAGACTGACGAGATCCGCCTCCTGCCAGGCGCCGCAGTAGCGTCCGGCGGCCTGCACGGCATCACAGTGAACCAGGGCGCCGTGTTGGCGGGCGACATGCACGACGTCCTCCAGAGGCTGCACGACTCCGGTTTCGTTGTTGGCTGCCATCACCGAGACCAGGGCCGGACCGCCGCCATGGGCAAGCTCGGCCTCAAGGGCCTCCAGGTCGACACGGCCATGGTGGTCAACGGGAATGGTGACGGCACTTGAGACGGCTCTCGCCACCGACGGGTGCTCGATCGCCGAGACCAGGACGCGCCTCGTGTCCGGGCCGAGAAGCGCCAGGTTGTTGGCTTCCGTTCCGCCCGATGTGAAGACCACCTCAAGAGGGCTGCACCCGACGTATGACGCCACGATCTCGCGGGCGTCCTCGATGAGCGACCGGGCATGGCGGCCGTGACGGTGAACCGATGAGGCGTTGCCGGCGCACGCCATCGCCTGTGAAGCCGCCTTGCGCGCTTCGGAACGCAAGGGTGAGGTGGCGTTGTGGTCGAGATAGTGGGTTGCGGCAGGCTGTGGTCCCCGGCACACGTCCTCGAGGGTGACGCCATCAAGATAGGTCTCGATGTGATTGCCGAGTCCGGCCCACAGGTCGTGGGTGCGACAGCGGGTCCGGTTTGCCATGCAGCCCCTTGAGGGACTCTCGCTCTGGCACCGCGTGACTTGCGTCGGTTCATCCACCGCTGCCACGACATCCATGATCGAGATGCGGTGGGCAGGATGGGCAAGCAGGTATCCTCCACCGGGTCCGCGGACGCTGCGGACAAGCCCATGGCGGCGCAGCCGGGCGAACAGTTGTTCGAGATAGGAGAGCGGGATTTCCTGCCGGTCGGAGACGTCCGCAAGACGAACGGGGTGCATTCCGTCATTGAGGCCAAGGTCGACCATGGCCATCACGGCGTAGCGTCCCCGGGTTCCAAGCTTCATGGGTCGGCGGCCCGTTGTGCGTCCCGGGCGCTGCCATCGTCGCCGGCTAATTCCGGACCCTCGCGAGGGGGCCGCGAATCCCGAGTGTTGTCAGGGTCTGCGGGATCCTCGATCCGGGAAAGGCGTGACTCGAGGTCGTCGATGTGTTCGAGAACGCTGGTCAGCGCCTTGCTGACCGGATCGGGCATGTCGGCCGAAGAGACGCCGTAGGCGGCGAAGAACGAGTCGCGTTTCTGTGCGCCGGAATCGACGGCGCGCGCAGGGATGCCGACGACCGTGGTCCCCGGAGCGACGTCCTTGACGACAACGGCATTGGAACCGACCAGGGCGCCCTTGCCGACGACGACGGGCCCGAGAATCTTGGCACCGGCGCCAACGACCACATTGTCGGCCAGGGTCGGATGACGCTTGCCCTGGTTCCAGGTCGTCCCGCCGAGCGTGACGCCGTGGTAGAGCGTGACATCATCGCCGATTTCGGAGGTTTCGCCGATCACCACGCCCATGCCGTGGTCGATGAAGAATCCACGTCCGATGGTGGCGCCCGGATGGATCTCGATGCCGCTCAGGAATCGACCGATGTGGGAGATGAACCGTCCGGGCAGCTTGAAGCCGCGGATCCACAGCCAGTGGCTGATCCTGTAGATTGCGAGGGCGTGGAAACCGGGGTAGCACAGCACCACTTCCAGAAGATTGCGCACGGCAGGGTCGCGCCCGAAGGGTGCGCGCATGTCCTGTCTGAGGGTCTTGAACATGGTGCCTTCCAGCCATTTTCTTCGGTGACGGGGATTGATGCCCGTCATTCACAGATAGATATCCGACTGCAGGCGTCAAGTATTGGGACTTGTATCGATAGGTTGACAGCGTCATGCTGCCATCCTCCGATCGATTTCGCGGTTCACAGGCCCGACAACCCGGCAACCTCCCCGCGCAGATACCCCAGTCCCCGAGGCCAGTATGTTCGCCGCTGCATTGAGGTCGGCATGATCCGCATGGCCACAGGCCACGCATTGAAACCTGTCCCGTGTCCTGCGTGATTGGGCGCTCGTGGCGCCGCACGCTGCACAGATCTGGCTGGTAAAGGCCGGGTTCACCGTCACGACACGGTGGGCCTTGTACTCCAGCATTCTCCGAAACGATGACCAGCCCGTCTCCAGGATGACACGGTTGAGACCCGCCTTGGAGCGCACATTGCGTCCGGGTTCCTCCTTCGTGCCCTTTGCGCTGCGGGTCATGGACCGGACCTTCAGATCCTCGATCACCACCGTCCCCGCCGCATCGCTGAGCCGGCGGCTGACACGGTGCTGCCAGTCATGGCGCTTCATGGCCATGTGCCGCCTGGTCTTCGCCAGGCGCCGCCGCGTCTTCTCCCGGCGCTTGCTGCCCCGGCGCTGCCGCGCCAGCTTCCTGGCATGGCGCCGGGCACGGGCCTCAAGACGCCTGCTTGACGGCAGGCGCATGATCTCTCCATCCGAAGTCGCCACCTGGCCCGCATTCATGTCCACGCCGATGACATGGCCGTTGTCTTCCGGTTCCGCCAGCGACACCGCGTAACACACGACCGCCTTCCAGCGTCCCTCCTCGCGCTTGAAAACAGCACTCACCGGCTTGCCGTGAGACCAGGGGTTGCCGCCCCTGCGACGAATGGTCAGCCAGCCCAGGCCCGGGATGCGCAGGCGGCTGCCCTCGACCTTCACGCCGGAGACGATGGAA
>JAJEBJ010000472.1 GCA_022822575.1 Alphaproteobacteria bacterium
TCTGGCGCCGATTCACCATGCTGGATTTCGTAACCGGCTCGCTCCAGCACTTCCTCGTGCCGCACGGCTGCGTCCGTGAGTGCCTCCTCGACCGATTTGCTTCCCGAGATGGCGTTGGAGACTTCCTCCTGGAGAATGTCGAGAAGGATCGAATACTCCGGAAGGTGCCAGTAATCGTTGGTGTACTGCAGAGCCAGCGCGAAATGACTGTTGTAGCTGTTGAGACCCTGCCACTCCGGACTGTCGAGCACCGCCTTCAGCCCGGTCTGACAGACCGCAGCGTAACGCTTCTGCTGCTCGGGCTGGAAGTACCACTCCATGAACTCGATCAGCGTGTCGACCTTGCCTGAGTATCCGTTGACGCCCATGCCCTGACCGCCGACCGAGAACTGGCGACGGAACAGGCCGTCGCGGCCGATGGCGCCGGGGAGATTGGCAAATCCGGTATCCTCGGCATGCGGGTTGACCTCGGGGTCGGCATTCGAGCCGTGGAAGTAGTACCACTGCATCGCCATCGCGAGCTTGCCCTGCTGGAATGCGGCGTTGACCTCGTCCCAGCCCCAGTTCTGGCTTCCCGGAGGTCCGTACTGGAACATGTCGACGTAGGCCTGCACGCCGTCGATCGAAGCTGGCGAGTTCAGGTAGCCCTGCACCTCGAAGGTTTCGGGGTTGTAGAGTTCGCCACCGAAGGACCACATGAACGAATTGGACGCCGTGGTCGCGAAGTCGTACTCGCGCCCGCCCATCTGGCCCCAGCCGTAAAGCCCGTCGTCAGGACGCGTGAAGAACTCCGCAACTTCACTGGCCTCCTGGTAGGTCTGGGGAACGGCGAGTTCCCGTCCGTACTGCTCGGCAAATGCCGCCTTCTCGGCCTCGTCCTCGAACAGGTCACGCCGATACATGAAGCCGTATGCGTCCTGGTTGACTGGCAAACCCCAATACTCTCCGGAACCGTCCGGATACTCGCCGTAGCGTGCGAGGCTGGCGCGTGGAAAGAGATCCGCGGAAAGGATGCTCGACGCCTCGAAGATGGCGTTGATGGAATACGCGTGGCCGCCGCCCGCAAACTCCGCGGTGGACTGGCTGTCCCACATCGCAAAGTCGAAAGCGTCGCCCTTGATCGCGAATTCCGACGCAATCTTGTTGTGCCACTCAGGCCCGTAGGGAACCAGCGCCGGCACGATGGTGATGTCACCGGGAAAATCCTGTGAAATCTCGACGAAAGCGTCGGCACAGGTTCCGGCATGCCAGACAAAGGTCAGGTCCTCTGCCGCCGCCGGACCGGCGAGGCCGAACACCACCGCTCCCGCCGCAAGCGGCAGGCGAACATGCGGATTTTCCAAACGAAAGTACTTCATGTGAAACTCCCTTGTGAGTTCTGATAGTAGTAACAGGGGACGAATGCAGGTCTTCGTTGGTTCAACTCCTGCGCCTGCGTGACGTTCCCGATCGCGAGGCTGTCCTTTTGTCGCGATCATTGCGATGGATCAAGTCACGAGCCTGCCGCATCAGCGTAGCCGGGTTTTCCGACTGAAAGAGATTGCGTCCGAACAGGATGCCCTTTGCGCCAGCATCCAGAAGAGCGTTGACGGTGACGAGAACATCGTCGTCGCACGCCATCCGGGGCCCGCCGGCACCAAGGACGGGGCAACCCGCCGTTTCCACCACGCGACGAAAGCTGCGTGCGTCGCCGGAAAAGTCTGTCTTGACGGCGTCAGCGCCGATCTCCGACGCCATGCGGCAGTTCATCGCGATCACGTCTGCATCGAACGGGTCGTCGACGAGCCCACCGCGTGCGGCCATCGGCTCCATGATGAGCGGCACGCCCCAATGTCGCGCGGCCCGGGCACACTCGGCGGCAAACTCGATCGACCGGGTCTCGAGTTCGGGTTCGCTGTGGCATGTAAAGAAGTAGCAGAGTACGGCGTCCGCGCCGATCCGGACCGCTTCCTCCACGTTCGTGATTCCGCGCGAATGGCCATTGGGGTAACCGTGCGTCGTCCCAACCCGCCACATCGACGTCTGGTCGAGCCGGAGGATGATGCTGGGACGCTCAATGCCGCACAGGAGGTCGGCGTGGCGAACGGCAAGCCCAGGCGACAAAATGATGCCGTCAAGCTGCGCCTCGACGGCCGCGGAAATGACGCTGGCCGCATCTTCGGAACCGGGAATGGGGCCGAGTTGCGCACCGTGATCGAACGCAAGACACGCCGCTCGTCCTTGCGGACCGCGCAACAGGCGGGCAAGGCGAAGGGCCTTGCCAGTTGATCCAGGCATAACAGATCTCTGCTCCCTCTTCGTCATGGTAGATGAGCGTTTTCGCCCCCGTCAATGCCGGGTCCGACTTGCCGCTCGGTCGCCGGAAGCATCGGACACGTCCCGAGCGGAGTCTATGATGATGTCAACGCTGCCGGTGGTGTGCTCGGTTGACCAGCGAGGTCAATGGAACAATCGACATTGAAGCGCGCAATGCTATCAGGTGGAATCAAGTCCGGCCTGTGTCGTGGCCATTTCGGTCACCCCGGGCGGCGTTGTCCGGGTGAAGCTGCCAGTTCCCCTGGTAGCGGCTGGGGATGAAACTCGAAGTCATGCGATCGTTGCAAGCTGATCCCTTTCTCTGCAGGGTCGGTCAATGGCGTCCCGTCCGGTGATGTTCTGCGGCTGGTGTCGACGTGAACGGTGGACTGCATGGGGAAGAGCGGGTCCGAGACGATCATGGTTGGCGGCCCAAGTTTCGCCAGTCGCGTACGCATTCAGAAAACGTGGCTGTGGTTGAAGCGGCTGTCGTCCTGTTCGGTGCCAGTCTCCGGATGTCGCCTGCACATGGCTGTTCGGCCCTGTTCGTATTCTGCGTGAGGGTGGCGCGGCTCTCCGGCCTCATGCCGGCCCTTGCGGACGGAGGAAACCGATGCGCAAGAGTGTGACGCGGAACCTGAACAGCGGTCACGGATGGCAACACTGTGCGGCATGCCCGAAGACGAATCTGTCGGCATCGGAACAACACCCTCCGGGATGCGTCCAAGAGGTGGAGATACACAGGATCAGAAGGACGTTCCTGTCCCCTGTGACGTGGCGAGGACGTGACACCGGCTAGTCTGGAATGACACACTGTATCGCGCTACAATGCGTCAAGAAATGTGGAGAACGGCCATGCGCTTTCAGGAGTTTGTGGAAGACCAGGTGTTTTCGCCGACTCTCGTCGCTGAAGTGCTGCGCACCACAAAGTCGGAGATCGCTGCCACGCTGGGTCTCGGGAGAGACGCATTCGCGCGCGCATCTCGGATCCGGGCGCGCAAGACCCAGAGCCGCCTTCGCCAGATGCTGGAAATTCTCAACCGCGTCGAAGCCATAACCGGTTCGCCGCTTGCCGCCTACGCCTGGTTTCGTGCCGAGCCGTTGCAGGGATTTGGCGGTGTCACGCCTGATCAACTGCTGCGTCAGGGCCGTGCCGATCATGTGCATGCCTATCTCGACCGGATCATGGCGGGTGGCTACGCTTGAGTTCGTGCGCAACTGATGCGCTTTCGGGGAGTGGTGTATCGGGCACACAACCCGCTATGGTCCTGGGAGCCTCTGTCGGGTGAGGGCGCACGCCGCCATGGTGGACGTTTCAACCGACGTGGCGTTGCGGCACTCTACACATCTCTTTCTCCTCTCGCCGCAGTCCGCGAAGCACAGCCGCTTGGTCGTCCCATGCAACCTCTCACGCTTTGCGCCTACAAGGTGGATGCTGAACCTGTCTTCGACGCGCTCAGCAAAGAGGCGTGTCAGATCCTGAACGTTGGCTGGCATGACCTTGCATGCCCTGGTTGGGAAGCCGACATGCTCGACGGCGCCAATCCTGCTTCGCAGACTCTGGCTGGCCGTCTGGTCGCTGCCGGCTATGTGGGCATGCGAGTTCAGAGTTTTGCCACCGGCGCAAATGTCGATGACGCCAATCTTGTGATGTGGAGATGGGGCGCCGAACGACCCGCCAGCGTTGTCCTCATCGACGATGAGGGCAGGCTTGCCGGCGGCCCTGCCCGTTGATCGTTCCTGGCCAGGTGTACGTTCCGTGGCGTCTTGCCGGCATGATGGTCATCACAGCATCCCGGCGAGCCTGATGCGCTGCACCTTGCCGGACGGGCCTCGGGGCAGGTCGGCGAGGACATGGATGCGGTCGGGAGCCCGGAAGGCGCCGAGCCTGGCGCGGCAGTGGGCGATGAGATCGTCGGTGGACGCCGTCGCGTCCTTCGAAAGGCAGACGGCGGCCTCGACGCGCTGGCCGTAGTCCGGACAGGGTCTGGCGAATGCCGCCGCCTCGATGACATCAGGATGGGCGTGAAGTGCGTCAT
>JAJEBJ010000377.1 GCA_022822575.1 Alphaproteobacteria bacterium
TGAGCGACGTGCGCCCGGACGATCGGAAGCCGGTATGATCAGGCTGCGAAGACGCCGAGGCGAGGATGTGAATCAGGTCGCCAGGCGCAGTGTGTCGCTCTTCGAACTGCGCACCGTGCTCTCGGGCAGAACCACCCTCATCCTCGGTCTCGCTGGAGCAACCGGATTCTTCATCATCTGGGAACTCGGTCACTACATCACTCCTGAAGAGAGCCAGAGATTCCTTCCGGCACCCCAGGAAGTCCTGGGTGCCCTCATCACCCTGATCGTGGAAAAGGACTACATCGCCGACATCCTCAAGAGCTGCTTTCGCATCTTCGCCAGCTTCTTTGCGGCCTGTCTGATCGCCGTTCCGCTCGGCATTGCGATGGGCTGTTTCATGAGGCTGAGGGCGCTTCTCAATCCCACCATCTCCGCCTTCCGCTACCTGCCCGCCGCTTCCTTCATTCCCCTGCTCCTGGTGTGGTTTGGTCCGACGGACACGCAGAAACTGGCTCTGCTGGTGCTGGGTGTCATCTTCTTCCTGGTGGCGCTCATACTCGACAATACGAAAGCGGTGCAGCCGGAGCTGATCGAGGCGGCGCTCACCATGGGCGCCGGACGACGCCGGGTGGTGACCGAGGTTGTGGTTCCGGCCGTGGCGCCAGCGGTGGTCGATTCCATGCGCAACATGATCGCCGTGGGCTGGACCTATCTCGTCATCGCCGAAATCGTCGCCGCATCGGACGGCATTGGCGCTGTCATGATGCGCGCCGGAAGATTCCTCAAGGTCGACATCATCATGGCGGGAATTCTCACCATCGGCTTCCTTGGCGTGGCAACGGACCTCCTGTTCCGTCTTGCCGCACGGTACGCCTTCCCATGGAATCGTGAACGCGGTGACTGACCATGCCAGGTGATCAGGCACCGCCACGTACGGCGATCACCGCGAGCAACGTCACGCGGCAGTATGTTGGCGGCACCTTCACCGCTGTCGACAACATCTCGATGGATCTGCGGGAAAACGAGATCGTCTGCTTCATCGGACCGTCGGGGTGCGGCAAGACTACCATGCTGCGCATGATCGCTGGCCTCGAGTATCCCTCGATGGGTGACCTCACGATCTTCGACAAGCCCATCACCGGTCCCGGTCCCGACCGAGGCATGATCTTCCAAGCCTATACTTCGTTCCCATGGCTGACAGCGCGCAAGAACATCGAGTACGGCATGAAGATCATGGGACTGTCGCGGGAAGAACGCAGCCGGCGGTCCGACGAGTTTCTCAGGTTGGTGCATCTCGATGGCTTCGGCGATTCCTACCCGGCGAGTCTCTCGGGAGGCATGAAACAGCGCGTAGCGATCGCCCGCACCCTGGCACAGAATCCGGGTGTGCTGCTGATGGACGAACCCTTCGGTGCTCTCGATGCCCAGGTGCGCTGGGAGATGCAGGAAATGATGATCGAGATCATCGAACGAGAGAACACCACGGTCGTCACCGTCACCCATGACATTCAGGAGGCCATCTATCTATCGGATCGAATAATCTTCTTCACCCGATCTCCCGGGCGCATCAAGGCCGACATTCCGGTGTCATTCAAGGAAGGGCGACGCATCCCGCGCAAGGAGGAGATGCTGGCGCTTCCCGGGTACGTCGATCTCGAAAGACAGCTCTTCGCGATGATGCGTGAGGAGATCCAGCAGAAATGAACAACGTCTACCAAGGGAGGAAACGTGACATGCAAGGATTACTGAAGCGTGGAACCGGTCTTCTTGCCGGCCTGTTGCTGGCGGTCACGCTGACCGCAGGCAGCACCCTGCGCGCAGCGGAGGACGTGACTGTTACCCTCATTCCAGTTTCTGTCTATGGACCCTGGTTCATCGTCCAGGAAAAGGGAATGGCTGAGGGCGTCAATCTCGAGGTGCAGATCATCGAGGACATCACGGCGCGCAACGCCGGACTCTCCACCGGTCACCTCCAGTGCATGATGACGACCATGGACTCCACTGTCGTCGCCCATGCTGCCGGTATCCCGGTGAGGCATGTGGCGGTACCGTTGATGTCCTACGGGCTCGACGAGATGGTGGTAGCCTCGGATATCCAGTCCGTGGAGGACTTTGCCGGACGTTCCTACGCCGCCGACTACGGCTTTCTCAACCACATGTGGATGTTGCTGACCCTCAAGCGCGCGGGCATGGATTTCGATGCCGCAGAGCACAAGATCATGCTGCCCCAGGATGCTACCGCATCCTTCGTCAGCGGGGCCCTTGACATCGATGTCAACTTCATCCCGTTCTCAACACAGTCCCAGGAACGCGAGGACTCCTACCTCTTCAAGAGCAGCCGCACGGACCGTACCTGGGAACGCGGCCTGATTTCCGATTCCATCGCCTGCAATACGGACTGGATGGCCGAAAAACCGGATGTGGCCAAGGAGGTGTTGCGTTCATGGTTCGAGGCAGTGAACTGGTGGAAGGAGAATCCGGCGGAAGGCAACGAGATCGTCGCCCGGGGACTGGACTGGCCGGTCGGGGACGTCGAGATCACCCAGCAGGGAACCGTGATGCTCAACATCAACCAGAATCTCGGCGCCATCGGTGTCGAAGGTGGTGTGCCGATGTGCGCCAGCATTCCCGAAGGGGCGCCGCTTCCCCCAGACGAGCCGAGCAACTGGGGTCAGATGTTTGGCGGTGAAGATTGCGAGGCCGGATACCTGAATTCGACCTGGGACATCTTCGCTTCGGTCTACCACGAGGCCGGCGTGACCGACAACACGCCGACGGCCGAAGATGGCATCGACAACAGTCTCCTGCTATCGCTGGCTGCCGAGGGATTCGGCGAGACGTATAACTCCAACAAGTGGGTTGGCCGTTCCGGTATGTAGAATCGGTGGCTGCCCTGCCCTCTCCAACAGGGGCAGGGCAGCACATCTACGACATGACGAGGAGGTTGAGACGTGGCTGATCCTCTCAAGATCGATTCCCATGTCCACATCTACGAGACCCGCGAAATCGGCCGGGCCGAAAAGACGGGCTATGAGGTCTGGGAGTACGGAGAACTTGCCGGCGTGAGGGCGAGCACCCTCGACGGCACCGTCGACGAGTTGCTGGAATCCATGGTTTCAGCCGGCATTTCGAGAGCCGTCATCGTCAATCTCTACACCACTGCCGAGATCCGTTCACAGGCCATCGCCACACTCGAACCCGGGCTCACTGCAAGCAGGCGCGAGAAGGCAATCGCGGACATCGAAGCGCGCATGGCCGATGAGATGCGGCAGTTCAACCTGTGGGCCTGCGGCGTCGGGAACCAGCACCCGGAACTCGCGATCTTCATTGCCACGGACCCCCTGCTGGCACCCGACGAAGCCGGCGCCACCCTGGTCAGCGAACTCCACGAGTCCCACGGCGCCCACGGCGTCAAACTCCACGGTCCGGCTCAGGGGTGCATGATGTCGGACCGGCGCCTGTGGGCCACGTACAGGACCTGCGAGGAACGCGGCCTGCCAATCATTGCCCATGCCGGCCCGGACCAGCAGGGTATCGGGTACTCGGATCCCCCGGCCTTTGTGGACATGTTGCAGGATTTCCCCCGCCTCAAGGTGGTGGTCGCCCATCTCGGCGGCGCCTCGTGGCGTCAGACACTGGAGGTAGCGGAAGCCTTCCCCAACGCCTATTTCGACTGTTGCGAGATCATCGACTGGACGGGAAGTCCCAACGGTCCCAGCGAGATGGAGCTCGCCCGCCTCATCAGGGATATCGGTACGCACCGTGTCATGATGGGTTCCGACTACCCGTGGTACGATCTCGACAACACCGTCGATCGCGTCATGGAACTCCCCTTGCTTTCCATGGAAGAAAAAGAGCGCATTCTGGGCGCCAACGCACAGTCCATCCTCGGTCTGTAATCCCACCCGACTGTGGTCGCCAGGACGTTCGTCACCCGTCGGTTCGCTGTTCCGCTGGTGTTGCGCATGTCATGTTCATGAAGGCTTCCTGCTCGTGCCTGCATTCCCGAAAGGCGCGAGCAGCGTTCCCGGCAACTGTCATGCCAGTAGGCATCGGCCGTATTCAAGCAGTCCCAGACATGCGCAAACGAGGCCGCCGAGGTGCAGGTGAACTTGGCGGGATCCTTGCGCTCGCGAACACTGTTCGGGAGAAGAGCAACGATTCGGTCAATCCGCCATGACGCGGTCGCGATGGCCGAGCTTGCCTTCCACCACCATGGTGCCGACGGCATCGAGGATGACCCGGCAGGCCAACTGGGACGTGTTGTCGTTGACGTCGTAGGGTGGCGAGACCTCGACAACTTCCATGCCACACAAGCCTTCGCGGGCGATGAGACGCACCATCTCAAGTGCCTCGCGCGGCGTGAAACCGCCGGGCTCGGGAGTGCCGGTTCCAGGTGCGAAACCAGGATCGATGGAGTCGATATCGAACGAGAGATAGACAGCCTTCGCGCCCTTCCAGGCGAGTTCGAGAGCGACTTCCGCAGTCTTCCTGGTGCCGAGTTCCTCGACATCGGTCATGGTCAGCACACTGGTGCCGCGTTCGCGGGCAATCTCGGAACCACGCCTCGAGCCGTACCAGCCACCGATTCCGATCTGCACCAGGTTCTTCGGCGGACAGTTGGCAAGACCGACATCATGCATGTGCGTGTGGGCATGGTGGGATTCCGCCCTGTCGACGCTCTCATGATCATTCGAGGTCCAGTACCAGGGCGTCGTGTGCATGCGCTCATCCATGTCCATGTCGGCCATGTCGATATGCCGGTCGAAGTGAATGATGCCGACATTGCCGTCGATGTGAGGCGCGATGCCGCGGACGTTGGGATAGCCGAGGCTGTGATCACCGCCCACAAGGATCGGAAAGGCGCCCGAGGTGTAGACGTGCGACACCGCCTTCGAGACCTGGTCGAAGGTCTTCTCGATATTGCCAGGAATGACGAAGACATCTCCGGCATCGGCAAGATCAAGCTCTTCAGGTAGATCGATGCCGCCATCAACGCTGTAGCCGTCATAGACGGCCGAAATGCGCCGCACCGCCTGGGGACCGAACCGGGTTCCCGGACGGTATGTCGTCCCGGTGTCAAAGGGGATGCCGACAAATGCCGCTTCGTAGTCGCCGATCCGTCGAATGTCTTCGCAGTAGGGCGCCTTCATGAACGTGTTGATGCCGGCAAAGGCCGGCAAATGACCACGGCTGAACAGCGAGATGGTCCTGTCGTTGATTGAGTCAGCGGCCGTGAGGCCGAGTTCCAGCCCTCGCTGAATCTCCTCTTCCTGCCGGGTCTGCGAAATGCGAGACAGACGATGGAGGTTGCGTGTGCCCCTGAAAGCGTGGTCGTCCCTGTCAGCCACGTGCCGGTCCTCCGGATATTGCCGAGGCGATAGTGCCGGAGCGTGGACCATCTATCAACGTGGGATGGTGGGCGCGGCTGGGATTGAACCAGCGACCCCTACGATGTCAACGTAGTGCTCTCCCGCTGAGCTACGCGCCCCATCGGCGACTAGATATCCGACAGCCCTTCACCATGCAACCGGGGCTGCCACATCGATCCTGTCCGGAGGCTTCGTCAGTTCAGTCCGCGTTCCTTCTTGATACGGTCCCACGCGGCATTGATTTCAGCCATCTTGCGGTTGGCGACCTCGATGAACTCGTCGGGCAATCCCTGAGCCGTGACACGATCGGGGTGATTTTCCTGAAGCAGTTTGCGGTAGGCCGCCTTCACGTCGCGATCACTCGCCTCGGCCGACACACCCAGCATCTCGTATGGGTCGCCTGCGGCTTCGCCGGTCGCCGCGAACATGCCTTCGAGGCGCCTCATGTCAGCGGATGAGAACCCGAATATGCGACCGACATCGTTGATGATGGCACGCTCGGCGGCGTGATAGTGGCCATCCACGTGGGCCACCATCAGCAGGGCCCCGAGGAGGTCTTCCCTCACAGCCCGCGAGTGGCCAAGCAGGGACGCGATCTGGCGGGCATAGGACTCGTAGCCGTCAGCGCTTTCCTTGGCGGCATTGAAAATGCGACCGACATCGCCCGAAGCCGATTCCGGAATGGGGAGAATGCGTTTGAGTGCCTGAACCTCGTCCTGTGTCACGCGGCCATCTGCCTTGGCCAGCTTGGCGACCAGGGCGATCACAGCCAGGGTGAAGGCAACCTGAAGTTCGTCCGTCGAGGAACCCTGATGTGTGACGGCGGGCCGCTTTCCTTTCAAGGTCTGATCGATAAGGTGTCCCGCGGCCATGCCCATGAGAGCGCCAAGAGGGCCTCCCAGCGCGAAGAAGCCGACCGTGCCACCGATGATCTTGCCCCAGACGCTCATGTAGAAGTCTGCCGTTCTCGCAGAGGTCCACGGGCGTGCAGGGAGCCACCTGTGATCCAGTCCGCCAGTGGATTGCACCTGGCCCAGCGACTGGCGTATCCCGCCAGAGTGTCGAATGCGACGTCATCATGTTCGCAAAAGAAGTCGATCAGGCGCTCCAGCATCATCAGCCGGTGGCCACGTCCGATCACCTGGGGATGCATGGTGAGATTGTAGATGCCACCTGGCACATGGGCATGAGCCCATGTGAATTCCTGGCGCCAGATCTCCTCGACATGAAAGGCGGGCTTGAGGCCGCCTCCGGTGCTGTCGAGTTCGAAATAGGGAAAGTCATCGAGCCCCCAGGTGACCGGCAGTTCGACGACGTCGAGATGTGCGCCGAACTCATAAGGCTCAGTGGCCGGGGCCTTGTCCCCGGTCCGCATGTAGTACGGTGTGAAATCGTCTCCCATGAGACTCGAATCGTAGAGAAAGCCGAATTCCTCAAGGAGGTCCGCTGTACGTTCGCTGAAATCCCAGGCCGGTGACCGGTAGCCCACGGGCCGTACGCCGCAGGCCTTGTCGAGAGCCTCGAAACCCCGCTCCAGGTTGCGCCGTTCCCCCGCTTCGTCAAAGTCCGCCGGGTTTTCGTGAACCCAGCCGTGATGGGCGATTTCGTGACCGCCGTCGTGGATGGCCCTCACCAGGTCAGGCCAGGCAAGAGCCGTGTGTCCGGGTATGCAGAAGGTCGCCAGGATCGAACGACGCTGGAGCAGGTCGAGAATGCGGGGGATGGCAACGGCACCGAATTCGCCCCGGGAAATCTCGCTGGGATTGCTCGACCGGTAGGAGCCGATCCACACCGACATGGCATCGAAATCAAAGGTCAGACAACAGGTCAGGCGTGGTTGGTCCATTCTCCCTACCCTCCATCGATCGGAGGCATGACGACGAGGCGGTCGCCGTCAGCGAGCCGGAGGTCCGACCGCCCTGCTTCCCTGACAACACGATCGTTGACCAGAATCAGCGCCGGCCGCTCCTGCAATGGCCCGAGACGTGCGAGGGCGCCGGCAAGTGTCGTGTTCTCCGCCAGATCCCACTCGCCCCTGCCGTCGGCGTTGATGTCGTGAACGGTCTCGCCCGCGTAGGCGGCGAGCCTTACCGATATCCTCATGACAATCCGAGACGATGAAGGGTCTGGCCGCGTGGCGCACCCTTCTCGTCCCACCCACGCAATTCGTAGTAGTCATCCAGCATGTCGCCCAATCGGGCCACCATGCCTTTTGCAGTTCCGCCTGGCGCCGGAACGTTCAACATGCGATGCGGCAACGTGTCGTCGCTTCGCCCGAGACCGGCAGCGATGTTGAAGAGTCTCTCCAGGTTCCAGATTCTCTCACCCGTCTCGCGCAGGCGTTCCGGGGTCCACGAGGATGGAAGGGCGCCATCCAGCATGGCCGCAACCTTCTCGATGGAGACGGCAGCCGCCGTGAAGGCGCACAATCCCGATGAATCGAACATCGCGGCCCGTTCGTCCTGGGTCGATCGCACGATGTCGGCCTTGCCCTCGAGATCGGTCGTGGCGAAGTCCGAGGCGAAGGGACTGGCGCGCAGGTGACAGGCGCCCCGGTTGGAGGTGGCGTAGGCAAGCGCCATGCCTTGCATCGCGCGTGGATCGTATCCGGGAAACTCCTGGCCCTTGACGGTCATCGAGAACTCCGGTCTCGCGAACCTCTCGCACAGCCTTGCCGCACCAAGTCCGATGTCGGCCCCGAACCCCACTCCGCTGGCGCAGGCCTCGACCATGGCGACGAGTCCTTCGGCGGAACCAAAGGAAAGATCGACACCTGTCTCGTCCATCGTCACGGCACCCGTCTCGAAGAGTTCCATCGCCGCCGCGAGGGCCCCTCCGAAGGAAATCGTGTCCATCCCGTGTTCGTTGCACACGAAATTGGCAAAGGTGACGGCATCGATGTCGTCCACTCCCACCATGGCACCCAGCGCGAAGACGTTCTCGTACTCGAGTCCGCCCGAAGCGGTGTGGTACCGCGGGCGCCCCTTCACCGAGAAGTGATCCGGATCGATCGTGGCAATGCGACCGCAGGCGATTGTGCAGGCAAAACAGGCCTTGTTGGTAACCAGATTGACGGTGCCGTTGGGGCCGTGAGGGCCTTGTGATGCCGCCACGTTCAGCCGCTTGGTTCCCTCGAACGTCACGTCGCGTTCGTTGCGCGTCGGCAGGCTGCCGTAACTGTGCGTCATGTCGAGCATGGCATGGGTGCCGTATCGTGCCAGACGTTCACGGGAAGGGTGTGCGGCAAGACCAGCCTTTGCCTCGGCAACGGCGGACATGAAGGCTGACGGGTCGCTGACCTGAACACCGCGGCTTCCTCGCGCGGCAATTGCCTTGAGATTCTTGGCTCCCATCACGGCGCCGACACCGGACCGGCCTGCGGCCCGGTGCAAGTCGTTGACGACGCAGGCAAAGCGCACACGCTGTTCCCCTGCCCTGCCGATGGAGGCAATCTTCACGGAGGGGTCCTGGAGTTCCGCCCTGATGGCCGGTTCGACTTCCCAGACAGAGCGTCCCCACAGGTGGCGAGCGTCCCGCAACTCCACCCGGTCGTCATCGATCCACAACCACACCGGATGAGGCGAGGCTCCCTCGACAATCACCATGTCCCAGCCAGCCAGCTTGATCTCGGCGCCGACCTTGCCACCGGAATTGGAACAGGCGATGGCATTGGTCAGCGCACCCTTGGTGATGACAGAGTAGCGTCCCGCCGTTGGCGCCATGGTGCCCGTGAGCGGACCGGTCGCGAAGATCAGCACGTTGCCGGGCGCGAGGGAATCCACCGCCGGATCCATCAGTTCCATCAGATACTTCGATGCCAGTCCCCGTTGCCCGAGGAACTGTTCGGCCCAGTCCTGATTCAGCTGCTCTCCTTCGCAGCGACCATTGCCAAGATCGACCCGCAACACCCGACCGGTCCAGCCCATGTCCCGTCCTTCCCCTCAACACGCCTCGCGAAGGCGCGGAGGATAGACCCATTCGGCCATTGCACCAAACACCTGGCCCACAAGACAGATGCTCGTATGAATCGGTGAATCGCCAATCACCACACCAGCGCGGTGTATCCGGCAAACACTGAACCCGCCGCGAGGACCATGACCGCACAGTAAAGTGCATTCCAGCGAGGAAACAGCCAACTCGAGACTCCGCTGCGGGCTGCGAGGACCAGATTGATTCCGGAGTACGGACTTCCGGCCGAACCAATGCCCCACCCCATCACGCAGACCGCAGCAAGAAGCGTTGGATCCGGTGATGCCTGCGACGTGACTGCGATAAGCGTGGTGACCGAGACCAGCGGGTGCACACCGGCCATTGCCGCGATGACAATACAAGCGAGAGCAAGGGTTGCATTGGCCGGAGTGAACGTGAAGTCTGGCACAATCAAAGGGTACGCGGACACCAGGCTGGTCAGCCCTCCTCCAAGCACCCCGGCAGCGAGAAAGAGGGTGAATTCACCACTCATGCCAGAGAGTTCGGTCAGCACGAAACGCTTCACGGTCCGGGTGGCGCTGGCGGTCCCGATTCGTGCCACGAGGACTGTCGCGGCGAGCGAAGGTGCAATCAACGCAACCAGCACCAGAATCGACAGCGACGGCCACATCCAGTGCATGATCGCTGTCAAGCACACGAGCGCAAACGGCAGCCAGAGACTCTCCAAACGAAATGGATACCCTTCGAATCTGGAGAGTGCCGCACCTTCCTCAAAGTAGCCGATGATGGCGAGAACAAGGAAGCCGATACAGGCGAGTGTCATGCCCGTCAGCACAAGCCCAAGGAAATGCACCCCCGGTACCAGGCCCAACGCGAGTGCCACTCCCCCGATGAATGGCGAGTAGTATGCAACCATCGAGTATGAACGCCCGAGCATGGCCACCTCGCGACGCGTGAGTGGTGCTGACCGGGCCAGCCGTTCAGCGAACACCACCACGGCGGAAATGTTGATGACGGCGCCGAACAGGTGGACGCCTGCCATCGTACGCAAGTAGGCGCCCAAACCACGGGGCCCGGGTGTGCCTGCCCTTGCTGCTGTATCGGCAAGGTAGATGAGGCGCAAGAACGCCACTCCAGCGAGCACGGTGAGGATGGGCAGCGAGCCTCCAGTCGCGATTCCCCATGCAAGTTCACCACCGCGAACCGCGGCCAGCGCGATGCATGCAAGCCCGATCCCGAACATGAGCCCGACCTGCACCTGTGCGCGCAATGGCAGCCGGTTCCACACTGCGCACCCCGCGGCCCAGGCCGCCAACATGCCGACCTCGCGTGGAAACGCAGGTACCAGTCCATGCACGACGGAGGTCACGAGCATCGCGCTGATCATCAGTCCGGAAACTGCATCGCGACGACCACATGGCCAGACAAGCCTTGAAGAACTCGGCTTCGCCAACCAACACCTCCCCACAGGACGGGGACAAGGTAGCAGAGTATGGTTCAACTCCGAACATCGACCCCTGATATGCATGCGAAATCATCGTGTTGTCGCACCATTCAGTATTGAGCGACCACCTGCCGATATCGCCACGTCGTCGTGTCACGTGCATCACAATGGGAATGTCGCTTCGACGGAAGAGTCCGAGCGGGATGCGTTCCTGGAGACGCCGTACACGACCAGGGCAGCGGCTGGATCAGCCAGACGCCAGGGTGTGAGTGCGACGCAAAGAGGACTTTCGTTGCGACTATCCCGAAAGTGTGGGCAGTGCCGGCTTCGCTCTCCGGATTTCCCGAACAAGAATTGCGAGGAACACCGCGCTCAGGAATGCAGCGAGCACCGGCATGCCATCCGGTCCGACCAACGCCATGGCGGCACCGCTCAGGGCAGGCGCGATGAAACTCCCGGAGGCCCACAGGAACATGAAGCACGTGGTGATGCCGACGAGTTCACCGCCCCTGAAGCGCTCGCCCATCATCGCGAGCGCGACCGTGTAGGTGCTGCCGACCGTGGCGCCCATGAGACCCATCACAACAGTGCTCAGGAAACGGTCTCCGGCAACGAAGGGCAGCACGAGGAGCATCACGAGCGCGATGGCAATGCAGCCTGCAATGACCTTTGTGCGATTGATGCGGTCGGCCAGCCATCCGACGGGCAATTGGCCGATCACGGCTCCCACAATGAAGCTCGCGAGCAGAAGTCCGGCTGCCGCTTCGTCGAGACCCTTGCGCAGTCCATAGACCACCAGCAGTGCCAGAACCGATTCGTCGATCAGGCCGAACATGAACGCGGCGATCATCAGGACAGGCGCGACGCGAATGAAGTACACCAGACGTGCCCTGTGATCACCGGTGATCGCGAGCGTCGTGCCGCGGCCAATCGCAAGAGGCACGAGGCCGGCGGCAATCACGGCGACACCGACGTAGAGCGCAAGCCAACTGTCCGTACCGAGATAGCCGATTGCGAGGGGCCCGACAGCGAAGCCGCCGTGCTGGAAAACGGCCGCAATCGCGAGGGTCCTTCCGCGGCGCTTTTCCTCGGCGAGCTGGTTGAGCCAGATGTCGCCAGCCGTGAAGAGCATCTCGGAAAAGAAGCCCAGAAGGAAACGCAGAGGAAACCAAATCCAGACATTGGGAAAAACAGGAAGCAGAGCGATGGTGACCAGCATTCCAATCCCGCCGATCACGATGACTCGCAGCAAGCCCTGGCGCTTGATGATTCTCGGCGCCACCGGGACCAGGAACAGGATGGCCATCATCTGCACGGAGGCGTTCAGGCCGTTGAGCCAGACGGGAACGCCCTGGTTCTCGAGCCAGATGCCGAGAAACGGCATGGTGAGGCCCATCGTCACGGTCACCGTGATGGTTGCCGCGATACAGGCCACCAGGCCCCGTCGACGCTGTGTGGGTGTCATGCCCTCTCCTTGACCTGCCTCTAGAGCGTGTCGTCGCGGAAAACAATGAAAGTGTCCTGACATGACAGGCAATGACCGGGATTGACTACAGTGGTCCATGCAGGACAAGTGAAGATCATGGATGCGGACGGCATGTACAGTTTCGACTGCCCAGTTCATCCGTATCGTGCCGTTGACACCAGAACGTCCGGATGGAACCTCTCGCAGGTGTCCACGCAACGACGTTGGCCTGGACGCGCTCGCAACCTTATCCTGACAAGAGGAGGGGGCTGCCTTGAGACAAGTCAAATTGGACGATGTCGGGGAACGTATCCGGAAGGATTCGCTTCCGACCGGGGCTCGATCCAGACAATGGACCAGGTGATGCACCCCGGAACCGGAGCAATGAATGTGCCCGGGTCCCTCACACAACGCGTCGAAACAGACCGTCTGGCCTGCGTAAGCAGGACTGCTGCTGGTCGGTTCCTCTCAACCGGTGAATCACTGAGTGTCAGGTCGCGGCATCCGCGGAACATCACGTTTGCTTGCGTCGGCAAGAAGGTTTCATGAACCGTCTGGTGCCAATTCCGCCTGCCGAGGCGCGTGGGGTTGCTGTCGAAGCAGGTGACATCGTGCGAGTCGTCAATACGGAAGGTCACCAGGTCGTCGACACTTGGGCGTTTTGCACGGCAGACCCTCTCGAATTCCTGTCAATGGAACACAGCAGGTCCGCGACAT